>NZ_JBMQOC010000013.1:0-105018 GCF_053550995.1 Parapedobacter sp. | reverse complement strand
GCCACCCGCTGCCGGGATACCGTAGGTCCAGACCCAGCAAAGCACCGGAAACCGAGTCGGCCGTTTCGCCCCCTGCCAGGTAGAGTACGTGGTCTAATACGGCCATCGATGCATTGGTCACCGCCATGGGCAAATCCGGTAAGGATGTAAATACCGGAGTTTCTTTTTCCTTATCCCACGTAATCAGCATGGCCTTGTTCAACAAGCCGGAGGCATTTTCTCCTCCGGCAATGGCAATACCCTGAGCGGTGCTGCAATTGGCGCCGTAGGCCCATTCGAACGGTAGTTGGGTGGTATCTATTAACCGTACCTGCTCCGTATCCTGTTGATAGGCATAGAGGGCCTTACTGTACGCCTTCTTGTTGCCCCGCCACGGCGGACCGTCGGGGAAGTTGGCGCCGCCCCCAATCAACAATACATCGCCATGCACGCCTACCACGGGCCCGGCAAGTCCAAGGTGTGTTTGGCCAGTGGAGTCATCCGGCAATGCAAAAGCCACAGACCAACCCCGTTGATCTGTGGGCGATTGGCATGAATAGGCCAGCGGTAAGGCCATCAATATCATCCATCTCCTATAGGTTTCCTTGTGCATGCCTTTGTTGACTTTTTTTAATGGGACGGGGCAATCGACTTGAAATGATCGAAGCCAAGTTCTTCCACTTCTTTTCGAAATGCGGCGAATGCGGCACCGTCCATGTTGTTGACAGGCAACCGGAATGCTCCGCAGTCCAGATCAACCAGTTTCATGTACGCTTTGCCGGTGGCAATACCGCCGTATTTCCCGAGCAACGTAATCATATCGATCGATTGTTGTTGCAGGGAAACTGCTTTCTCGAAATGGCCCCGGTGATATGCATCGATGAGGTCGTGGTATAACGGCGCCGCATAGTTGTACGTGCTTCCTACCGCGCCTTTGCAACCCAGAACCAAGGAAGAAAGCATGTTTTCATCGCGCCCCCACAACAGGTCGTATTTGCCGTTTTTGAAATTCATGCACGAAAGAAAGTCCATGAAGTCTTCATGGGTATATTTGATGCCGCGGAATGTCGGTACCGACTCATCTACTTCTTTCAGCAGGTCGATCATAGCGAAATGACCTCCGGTGAGAACGGGGATATGGTAATAGTAGAACGCGGTGTTGGGGGCTGCGGAAGCAACCTCGGCACAGCACTTGGCCAGCTGCTTCACATTGGCTGGCTTGAAGTAAAAGGGCGATGTAAAGGAGATTGCATCCACACCTTCGGCCTCTGCCAGTTGTGCCAATTCCTTGCACTCATTGATGTTGGTGCCGCCAAGGAACATAATCAGGGCAAAGCGATCATCCGCACACTTCGGTAGTATTCGTTTTTTCCCACGTCAAAGCGGGTAGGATGGGCTGCGAGAACAAGAAGCCACGTATTTGGTCGTACATGCCTTGTACGCCATAGGCACCCTGAACTTCGTATACACCGATGGCATTGTTGGTGCCGATGCCGATGTTACCGTTTTTGCCCCAACTAGCCCTGATTTTCAGAAAGTTCAACCAAGGAGCCCCGTCTTGCAGGAATGCTTCATTGGAGGCGACCCACCCCACGGAGGCTGCGGGGAATAATCCCCACCTGCTATCTGCGCTCAATCGGGAGACGCCATCGCGCCGGAATGTGACTGACGCCAGGTATTTGTCGTCAAAGTCGTAGTTCGCCCGGGCAAACTGAGATTGGATGCGATCGTTGGTGTGCGACGATGAGGCGCCGCGCGTGGGGTTGTCGGACGTGTTGGTGGTGAGTCCCAGGGCCATGAAGTCGTCAGTGGGGGCCAATGCTCCCGAAGCACCCAATGAACGGTAATAGGAGTCGTAGAACTCCGCGCCTGCCAGGGCATTGACGTGGTGCAGCCCAAACTGCTTGTCGTAATTCAGCACCGCATTGTAGGTTTGGTGGATGTCGCGCCAAAAGCTCGCCGAACTAGCCCGTTGCCTGTTCCACCCCGCATCTGGATTGGTATCGCTCAAGAACCCGGTTCTGAAATCCTTATTGAACGATTCATAGTACGCTTCCTCATAAAACAGGATGCCATTCAACCGCAGGGAGAGCTCGGGAAGGAAGTTGACCGTAAGCGCTTGGTTCAGCGTAAACTTATCCGACTGATTGCGGCGGATGTATTTATCGAGGTTGACCAAAGGGTTGCCGTCGCTGGCATCGCGCCCCAGAATCCAGTCGCCCGTAACCGGGCTTTTACTTCTGAGCGTTGGCGGGGCAGAAATCATGCGTCCCCAATAATTCGACTCGCCGTTGAAAAGGGTTTGGTCGCGCCAGTTGGCACGGAGGAAATTGAGGCGCGAATCGGACTTCAGCCAGTCTTTTATTTTATAGTCGGCGTTTACCGCAAAGTTATAACGGCGGTAAAAAGTTTTTAGCGACAGGCCCTGCTCATCATAGACGCCGGCGTTGGCGTAATACGAACCGCGATCGTTGCCGCCCGAGAAGGATAGGTTGTAATCTTGTGAAGGCGATGTACGATTGAAGGCGATATCGCGGTAGCTGAAGGCTTCGTAGATAAGGTCGTAGTATTCGCCATTCGGGTCGTAATTGCCCGCGGAATTGGTTGGAATGACATCTTTCATGGTTTGCCACCCTTCGTCCAATAGAAACCGATTCTGGTCAGTCAGGCGCATCAGGCTCCAACGGGCTTGGTTCGCATAGTTGCCGTCAAGCGGTGTAACCCCATCGGCGCCGAAATAGGCATTGCCTGTTCCGCGCGGACCGGGGCTTCCCAGCGTGGTATTGGGGAGGGTACCGGCGATAATGGCTTGAGCGGCGCCCAGTCTGTTCCATTTGACGTAATCTCCAGCACTGAGGAAGTCGTACGGCACATTGAGGTAGTTGATGCCGCGATTGGCTTTGAAATCCAATGAGGAAGTTCCTGCCTTACCGGTTTTGGTCGTTATCAGGATTACGCCGTTACTGGCCCGGGCCCCGTAAATGGCCGTTGCGGCCGCATCTTTCTGCACGTCGATCCGTTCGATTTCTTCGGGATTGATGTCCGACAGGCTGCCACGGACCTGACCATCGACCAAGATCAATGGACTGCCCGAGCCGTCCCAATGCGTTCCACCGCGCAGTATGATACTGGGCATAGCCCCCGGACGACCGGACCCCGTTGATACCCGGACCCCCGGGATGGTACCGGACAATGCCTGGGCGGGATTGGCCCGCATACCGGTTTCCAGCACCTTCTTGTCTAGCGTGGAAACCGAAGCGGTTACTTTGGTGCGCTTTATCGTACCATAGCCCATAACCACCACTTCATCAAGTGTGTTTTCTTCGACAGCAAGGTGGATGGCAACGTCCGATAAGCGAGTTACCGTATGCTCGTGCGGAGCGTAACCTACATAGCGGAATAACAGTATATCGCCAATACGTGCGTCAATCGAAAATCCGCCCTGGGCGCTACTGGACGTGGCGGTCTGCTGGGTCGTGTTGACAACACTTACGCCATCGAGAGGCGTGTCATTCTCTCCTGTTACACGACCTGTAACAACTGTTTGGGCAAATGCCGCGATTTGCAAGAAGCTGAAAAGAAGTAGCAAGGAACTTCTCAGGCAATTGATGTAAACCATCTTCTTCATAGTTTATAAATTTGGATTATGTTAGACATAATAATAACAAAAATGTATGACATAATGCTTTACAATTCCAAATATTTTTGATAATATTGCCACAGAACCCCGAAAAAAATGCATTATGGATAACCAGGATATAACATTTGAAAGGCTGGATGGAGTCGACACCTCGAGTTTAGTTGATCGGGTTGAGGAGCGGATTGTGCGGTTCATACAAGAAAGCAACCTGAAAGTGGGGGAAACCCTCCCCAAGGAACTGGACCTCACCCGGCAGCTGGGCGTGAGCCGGACGGTCGTCAGGGAAGCTTTGCTGCGATTGAAGTCGATCGGATTGATTGAATCCAAGAAACATAAAGGCGCCGTTCTGACCAATCCCGATTTGCTTCGCCCACTGCGGAAAGTGTTCCACCCCTCGATTCTTGACCACGCTACGCTCCGAGACCTGTTTGAAATGCGGCTGGCCTTGGAAGTGGGTATGGCTGATTTTATTGTCAACAAAATCACGGATGACGATTTAAAGACCCTCGAAGAGATAGCTTCGACAATCGTTTCTGGCGATACGGCGTATCCATGGCAAGTAGACGATGAAATAAAATTCCATGGGAAGCTTTACGAAATATCCAAGAATAAGATGCTTTTGGAATTGCAGAAAATGCTATTCCCCATTTTCCAGTATGTTCACCAAAGTGGATTTTTGGAGAAACCGATTATTGAGGGCGATTTCATATCCCATAAGGAACTGGTGGAGGTGTTGAAGAAAAGAGATGCCGATGCCTACCGGATAGCCATAAGAAAACATCTCAACAATCATTTCATGCGTATATTGCATGATGCTTAAATTGCAGCAGGGGGGGAGCCGTCATGAAAAGAGCTTCAATTGCGGATCCGTTACCCGGAATGTCCGTCGATGGTGATCGGTGAAACCATGCTCAACGATGGCATTACGGTGTTGTATGGTTGGATAGCCTTTGTTCTGGCACCAACCGTATTCGGGAAACTCCACTGCGAGGTTCTCCATGTATTCATCGCGGTAGGTTTTTGCCAGTATAGATGCAGCTGCGATGGAGAGATACTTGCCATCCCCCTTCACCACGCAGCAATGCGGAACCTGTTGATAAGGGATAAACCGGTTTCCATCTACCAGGATAAACTCTGCCTTCAGTAGCAGTTTATCCAACGCCCGGTGCATGGCCAGATAGGAAGCATTGTGTATGTTGATGCGGTCGATTTCCTGCGGACTTACACTCGCTACCGCAAAGGCGAGGGCTTCGGCCTCGACCATCCTGCGCAAGGCACCACGCTGTGCGGCAGATAGTTGCTTGGAGTCATTCAGTATATCATGACGGAAATCGTCAGCAAAAATAACGGCTGCCGCAAACACGGGGCCCGCAAGGCAGCCCCGCCCCGCTTCATCGCAACCAGCCTCTACTAGCCTATCTTGGTATCTGGAAAGTAGCATCGTATTAATAGCCTCCGTTATAATAAGGCAAACTTAGATAAGTTGAATTTTATATGCAAGCCGGTAGCGTTTTTTACATTCCATCGTGGGGGGAACCATTTATTCCGGCCGAAACATATACATTTGTGGTTGAACCGCAAAAGCGTTTAAAATCCCACTTGTAATAATTCTTATACAATTAAACTTGATCATGAAGGAAATGTCAAAACCCAGCATTATAGCAACACAGATGGCGATAGTAATTTGCACCATATTGATGTTGGTTGTCGCGAACCCTGTGTTTTCGCAACGCAACAAAGGCAACATCCAGCAGTCGTTGGATTGGGCCATGGGCGTTGTTGTCGATGGTCAATTGGACGACTGGGGCGACTCATTGCGGTATGAGCACGTTACCCAGCAGTTCCACTACCAAATTAAAAACGATGCAGAAAATGTATATGTAGCCATGCGCGTCCAGGATAAAGATCGGCAAATGCAGATTTTTGCCCAAGGTCTTGCCTTTATGGTCAATACCCGTGGAAAAAAGAGAGAAGGTCCCACGGTCTACTTTCCAGTGGCCGATCGGCTGGCTTTCCGCTCCATCATGTCTGCCGATAACGACGACCGTCCTGATGATATGCGCAAAGGGGCGCTGGCGGCCATACGGGCCATCCACGTGATGCGATTTGACGATGTACTCGATGGGCAGATTTCGCTGGAGAACACATATGGCATCCACGCCAAGGCTACACTCGATACCGCGGATGCACTATGCGTGGAAATGGTGGTTCCGTTGGTACGCCTAGGGGTTTCCGTCGGTGACGGTGACGAGTTCGCTTTCAATATCAAAATCAATGGAGTGATGATTCCCGGTAGCGGCACATCCGTCCGCACCATGCGCCGCGGCTACGGCTACCCGTATGGCTATGGTTACGGCTATCCATATGGCTATGGACAACAAATGCCATCGAGGCCGCGCGAAGAACCCGGGGTATGGGTGAAAGCGCCGCTGGCTAAAGAGTGAGACACTTAATTTGTTAGTATATCGAATGAACATTTTCAATCAACCAGCGATTAAGCAAATGCGCCATGTAGGTTTGCTAATCGCTTTTTTATTGGCCGTTGTATCCGCAGGTTTCGGGCAAGCCAATAAGCGCGTGATGGGTACACTTCGTGACCAGAACGGCGGGGACATCGTTGGGGCATCGATCAAACTCGTATCTAGCGTGGATTCGGTACAGACCAGCTCAGGAACCGGTGGAATCTTTTCATTCAACCATATAAAAGGGAACAGTTTTGTGCTTACTGTCACCAGTCTTGGGTTTGATACGCTACAGCAGCGGCATACTTTCGAACAGGGGGAGCAGGAATTGAAGGTATCGCTGACCCTGCGTGAAGCCAGCCACATGCTTGCTGAGGTATCTGTTACGGGGGCTGCTGCAATCACCGTCAAAGAAGATACGCTGGAGTATGCTACGAAGAACCTCAAACTCCGGGAAGGGGCATTGGTGGAAGACGCCCTCAAAAAATTGGAAGGAGTGGAGGTAGATAAAGATGGCAACGTGACGGCCCAAGGTGAATCCGTAACACGGGCGCGGATTAATGGAAAGGATTTTTTCGGGGGAGATATCAAAGCGGCCATCCAAAACCTACCGGCAGAGATCGTAGAGAAAATCCAGATTGTGGATGATTACGGCGATATGGCCAACATTACCGGTAACCGATCGGGCGATCCGGAGCGGGTACTGAATCTCGAGATTGCGCCCGATCGCAATACCGGCGATTTTGGGAACTTCCGCGTGGGAGGCGGCAGTGAAGAAAGGTATCAGGTAACCGGATCGTACGGCAAATTCAAAGAAGGAATGCAACTTTCTATGCTCGGAAACTTAAATAATGTCAATGCCAGCCTTTTCGATTTCAATATCCGCAGCGGCGGTGCCCGCAGAGGGCGGGGAGGGGGTAGCTTCGGGCGCGGTTTCGGCGGTGGTGGCTGGGGTGGATCGAATGGCCTCACCAATACGCAATCCATCGGTATAAATTACCGGCAGGATTTCAGTGATAAGTTGACGATGTATGGCGAATACAGTTTTGGTCATACCGACAACACGACATTGAGTGACGAGTTCAAAGAGCAGATGCTACAGGAGCAAACAACGTATGAAACAAGTAACATGGATAATGGTAGCATAGGTAACGACCATCGGTTCAGCTGGAATGTGGAGTATAAGCCAGACGATAAGAATTATCTTAAATTCTCACCTAATTTCAGTATCCGACATAACCGTTCGGATAACCTCACATTGAGCAGCAATACCCTTGGCCAACAGCTGATCAATGAACTGACCAACCATCAACAAAATAAATCGTATGCACCCAATTATGGGGCAAGCGGACTATACAATAGACGATTGGACGACAGCGGACGGAACGTCTTTTTTAATTTCTCCCTGAATACGGCCAGTACGGAACAGGATCAAGAGCGGATACTCCAAACGCTTGTATACGAAACGGCCATCGAAGACCTTGATAGTGTGTACCAACAGCACTTGGTGGATTTGCAGAACAAAAACCTGAACGGCGGAGCCACCATGTCATACATCGAACCCCTGGGGCAATTTAGTACACTTGAACTAAGCTATGATTTCAATTTCGCATCGTACGATAACAGCCGAAGTGCCAATGCATACGACTTGGATGGGGTTGTCATCGATAACCCAGCATATAATAATAACCGGACCTATGACTATACCTTTTATACCCATCGTGGCTCTTTGACCTATAGGTACAGAAATGATAAATGGAACTATTCACTGGGTGTTGCGGCACAACCCAATTTATTGCGCGGAGGTGGCGATATTGACGGACAGGTCATCGAAATCAACCGCAATGGCTTTAATTGGATGCCGGTAGCGAGGTTGGAGTATCAGGTATCGCGAACCAAACGGTTCAGTGTCAACTATACGGGTAGGGCCAATGAACCTAGTTTCACCCAATTGCAACCGTTCACTGATTATTCAAATGTGAACGCCCCGGTAACCGGCAATCCCGATTTAGCAGCGGAGTTTTCACACGAGCTACGCATCAATTATCGCAACTTCAACATCGGGGAAGGCACCTCTTTCTTTGTCGGTGCTAGCGGATCGATTTCCGAAGATAAAATAGTAACCAATCGCACCACCTATCTCGACGATTCGTTAGGGATGGTTCGGGCAACCGAGTACCTGAATACCGAAGGGTTCTACAACGCGCGGGGTTACTATAATTTCTCAAAACCATTCGCCGAACGTACATACACCCTTTCGTTCGGCGGCTCCTTATCCTTTAACAATAACGTTTCTTTCACCACCGCCGAAGAAAACCGTGGGGGTGCCCCGGTGTTGAACACCACCCAGAATATTGCTAAAAACTGGGTGCTCTCCCAACGGCTCGGTTTCCGTTACAACCCGACCGAAACCATTGACATCACGCCGGGTGTGCGTTATACATATAATACCACACACAATACGACATCCTCCGGAAATAATCGAAATGTGTCTACATGGGCGGTGACCCTGGACGGTTCAGTCAACTTAGCCCCCACTTGGATATTCGGTGCTGATTTGGCGAAAACAAGTAACAGTGGATACAACAGTTCGGTGGATGCAAATCCTATGATTATCAACACGTATATCGAGAAGCAGTTTCTGAAAGGTCGCAACGGCGCCGTCCGTTTTCAGGCGTATGACTTGCTGAACGAGCAGACCAGCCTGTCGCGGAGTGTCACCGAAGACATGATCGTCGATAGCCGTACCAACCGTTTGGCCCGTTATTTCCTGCTCACATTGTCTTACCGCTTTTCCAATTTTGCGGGCGGGCAAATGGGATTTGATGGACCCGGCGGGCCGGGAGGGCCAGGTAGGCGGGGCGGCCCCCCACGTGGTGGCGAATGATACTATTTTTTCGCTATCTTGCGCAGCAATGGAATGCGAGCTTATTCAATTACCCAACGGTATCCGGATTGTACTGCATCATGTGGCATCGCCTGTGTCGCATGCCTGTATATTGGTAAATGCCGGTGCGCGCGACGAACAGCCGGGCCAGTATGGGTTAGCCCACTTTATTGAACACCTGTTGTTTAAGCGGACGGAAAAACGGAATACCAATCAGATAATCAATCGGTTGGAAGCCGTAGGCGGCGATTTGAATGCCTATACCACCAAGGAATATACCTGCATCCACGCCTCCTTCCTCTCGCCCTATCTTGAACGTACATTGGATCTTTTCGAAGACCTTTTTTTCCACTCGGTTTTCCCCGAAGACGAAATGGAAAAGGAAAAAGGAGTGATTTTGGATGAAATGGCCTCCTACCTTGATAGTCCGGAGGATGCGATTATGGACGACTTTGAAGATTTGGTATTTGAGGGACATGGACTGGGACACAACATCCTAGGAACAGCAACCGATTTACAGGCACTAACCAAAGCCAATATCAACCATTTCATCCAGCAAGCTTACAATACAAACGAAATTGTCATCGGCATCAGTGGCAATTACACGGTAAAGAAAGTCCGCCAGCTAGGGGAAAGGATTCTGGGAGTATTACCTGAAAATAACAACCAAAAGAACCGTTCCGGGCCACCGGCCTCCGGTACGAGGCAAAGCAGCTATCGAAAGCCCATCAACCAAGTGCATTACGTGATGGGCACGAAGGCCTATAGTGTACACGACGAGAATAAAGTAGGGTTACTGTTACTTAATAACCTGCTGGGGGGCATGGGAATGAGTTCTCGCCTCAATCTGGTAGTGCGCGAGAAACACGGCATCGCGTACACGGTCGAATCCAACTACACACCTTATTCGGACACCGGTTTGTTTTATATCTATTTTGGTACAGACGACGAGAAAGCTGCAAAGGCCCGTCGTCTCATCTTGAAAGAGCTTAAGAAGTTGAGAGAGCGCACGCTTGGTGTGATGCAGCTTTATCAGGCAAAACAGAAATTCAAGGGTCAAATTGCGTTGGCGGAGGAGAATCGGTTAAGCTTGATTATCTCCATGGCCAAGAATCTGCAGGACTACGGACACGTGCAAACCCTGGCAGCATTGTTTGGCCAGATAGATGCGGTGAGTGCTGATCAATTGTTGCATATCGCCAATGAGCTGCTGGATGAGGGGCGCCTATCCACGCTGAGCTTCGTGCCGGATTAATACCGGCAGGCATTGGGTCCAAAGTTGATTGGAAAAATTTAATTCGAAGATAAGAAACCAATTAATATGACATATAAAGCACTGATTACCGGAGTTGGGCTATTGGCGGCCTCCCTTTTTGCCTGTGCCCAACAACGATTGCCGCTCTACCCAAACGGTGTACCCAACGCAAAAGAAGCAGAAAATCTGGAACGCCATGAGCCGAACGCCGTGGTAGATAGTTTGGCCTTCGATATTTCTGAGCCGAGCCTCGGATTGTACTTGGCGCCTGAAGACCATGCAACGGGTACCGCCGTTATCATTTGTCCGGGGGGTGGCTACCACACCTTGCTCACCAAACGCGAGGGGAGCGACGTAGCAAGGGCATTCAACAAACGGGGAGTAACGGCGATTGTTTTGCATTACAGGCTGCCCAACGACCGCATCATGATAGACCGGAGCATTGGTCCCCTACAAGATCTGCAACAGGCCATCAAAACGGTCCGCGAACGTGCACCCGAGTGGCATATCGACCCCCATCGAATCGGAGTTATGGGGTTTTCGGCCGGAGGCCACCTGGCGGCGACCGCCGGCACGCATCATGCCGACACCTACATTGACAATCCGGCGGGTACGAGCTTACGCCCTGATTTCATGCTCCTGGTCAATCCGGTGATCAGTTTTATGGATGCTGTGGGCCATACGGGGTCCCGTACGAATTTGCTGGGCAACCAGCCGAGTGATAGACAGCTCTTTAATTTCTCCAATGAGTTGCATGTAGATTCGTTGACCCCACCCACTTTCCTGGTGCATTCGGGAGCAGATGAGGTGGTATCTGTTGAAAACAGCCTTTATTTTTATCGGGGCTTACGGCAACACCACATTGCCGCCGCGATGCATATTTATGCCAAGGGAGAACACGGGTTTCTTACCGCGCCGTCGTTTGACGAGTGGTTTGGCCGGTGTATATACTGGATGGATCAACTCGGTCTGAAATAACGGCTGACCAGTATGGCACAGGTTGCCCCGCATGCACTAAATGAATAACTTTGGTAGCAACGTTAGTAGCCAATGTTGAACAAATTTACCGTGTACACCCATGCTGAATAAGCCGCTGTTTCTATGCCTGGTAGGCATGATGTCCGTGTTTTGTGCCTCTTGCAAAGAAAATAAAGTAAATAGCCCGCCCGTAATCACTGCTAGTGAATACTTGAAATTCGATTTAACTTCGGCCCATGACCTTGATATCCATTCAGATGGGGCCAATCAATATCAAATTACAACAACGGGAGCCGACCCATATATTTACCTGGCTCCATTGAAACAGGCAAATGCTTCTGATCATATCGTGTTCACGTTTGAATATCGATCGTCGACAACACTTAGCCATATGCAGGTTTTCCTGGGCGCCCCGGTTTCGGAAGACCGCTCTTTCAAAACAGGTGTGGTAGGTGCTTCGGCGGATTGGACAACATACTCGATTGATCTAGGCGATAAAATCGAGGAATTTGCTTGGGGAGGGATAGGGCATTTTCTGCGCGTCGATTTGGGTAATGACCCGGGCGTCGAATTCAATATCAGGAATATTAAGCTCCGTGTACGGAACACGGAGGAAGAACAGCTGGCACGAGAACGTGAGGAATTCCGTAAAAATGACCAGGAATGGGACGGACGGATTGCCGAATATCTCCGAAAAGATTATCCCGACCAGGTCACGTTGGTGGATGTTACCGCGGATAAGATTCGGGTAGAAGGGACATTAACGACGACAGCGCCGATGTTTTTGGCAGAAATAACGCCTTACGACGAACTTACCGAAATGTCGGTTTTCGAAAATGGTATAGACATATCCGGTGGCGCCTTCGCGGTTGAGGTAGATCGCTATGTGGAAAGGGACGGCTTTAACTACGATCGTGCACTATCCAAATGGGTCATTGTCAACACGCAGCAAGGAAGCCCGGATATCCGGTCGCACGCCCATTTCCCTGATAGGATTCAGCCAGAACGCACCATGCTTCCACAACCATTAAGAGGCCGGAAAGGCTTGGGCGGCTATGCTTATAACCGCGGTTTTATCGAAGATTTGGATGACTTGTCTATTTCGAGCATAACGGTCAACATACCGGTTACCAGCCTCATGTATCTGGACGCACGGGCCAATACATTCGCGCATGAATATGGTGGTAAGACCTATTACGTGAGTGCGGCACAAGTTGAAAATCTGGACAAGACCTTGCAAACGGCGGCAAGTAAAGATATCGTCGTATCGGCCATTATCCTGGTACAGAAAGCCAGTGAGGCCGCAGACCCTAGGGTAGGTCAACTGTTGCAGCACCCCCAATTTTCGGGAGGAGACGCATTTTTCACCATGCCTAGGATGGATCAGCCGGAAAGTGTGAACCTGTATGCTGCGATGCTTGATTTCCTTGCGGATCGATACAGCCGGCCAGGTAATCGTTATGGAAGGATCCATAAATGGATTATGCATAATGAGGTAGATGTGGGTACTGTTTGGACGAATATGGGTTTGGGTCGCCCGATGCATGTTTTCCTCGACGCATATTATAAATCGATGCGCATGTGCTATACCATCGCACGGAACTACGATGCAAACGCCGAGGTGTTGGGGTCATTTACCCATTCTTGGACAGAGCCCGCCCCTGGTGGCGACTATGCGACGTTGGACTTATTGGGTGGTTTATTGGATTATTCACGTGTCGAAGGTGATTTTAAGTGGGGGCTCGCATGCCATCCCTATCCCCAGGACCTCAATGAGCCCAAAACATGGAATGATAAAGCGGCTACGTTCAGCATGGGGTCTCCGCTGGTGACATTTAAGAACCTGGAGGTGCTTGATGCGTGGATAAAGAAGACCGACCATAAATATAAACAATCCATCAAGAGGACACTTTGGCTTTCCGAGAACGGCACCAATTCTCGCTCCTATGGTACGCAAGACCTGATGGAGCAGGCAGCGGGATTTGCTTACGCATGGAAGAAATTCAAATACTTGGATGGTATCGATGCGATCCAGTGGCACAATTGGATCGATAACCGGGGGGAATTTGGCTTGCGCATCGGTTTACGTCGCTTTCCGGATGACGAACAGGACCCAGGAGGCAGGAAGCCGGTTTGGTATGCGTACCAAGCGGCAGGAACCGACAAGGAAGATGAGGTCTTTGAGCCTTATAAGGCCATTATCGGCATCGGTAGTTGGGATGAAGTCCTCAACGATTTGGGATTATAACCACAAGGGTTACGCCTATTTCCTTAGATTCACCTATCTTTGCCGCTGACCCGAGGCGTTGGCCAGACGGATAGACAACAGAAACAACATGAAGAAAGCATATCTTTTCCCCGGCCAGGGGGCACAATTTGTTGGGATGGGCAAAGACCTGTACGACCATAATGAGGAAACGAAATTTTTATTTGAGCAGGCCAATGAAATCCTTGGCTTCCGCATTACGGATGTGATGTTTGGTGGTACCGATGAGGAACTGAAACAGACCAAGGTAACGCAGCCAGCTATTTTCTTGCATTCGGTCATCTTGGCCAAGGCATTGGGAAAGAAGTTTAAGCCGGATATGGTGGCGGGGCACTCGCTGGGCGAATTCTCGGCACTAGTGTCTGCGGGGGCATTGGGTTATGAGGATGGTTTGCGATTGGTGGCCACGAGAGCCAACGCCATGCAAAAAGCGACCGAAATACAGCCATCTGCCATGGCCGCTATCTTGGGACTCGACGACTTTACCGTAGAGGACGTATGCCAGCGCGTAAGCGAGGTGGTCGTTCCGGCAAATTATAACTGCCCAGGTCAGTTGGTCATCTCAGGGTCGGTAGCGGGCGTGGACAAGGCCTGCGAACTGTTG
Organism: Parapedobacter sp.; assembly: GCF_053550995.1. NCBI lineage: Bacteria > Pseudomonadati > Bacteroidota > Sphingobacteriia > Sphingobacteriales > Sphingobacteriaceae > Parapedobacter > Parapedobacter sp. The sequence goes on along the minus strand of NZ_JBMQOC010000013.1, from coordinate 90,947 downwards.
CTCGAAGCAGGGGCGAGGCGGGCATTGAAGCTCAACGTGGGCGGTGCGTTCCACTCGCCATTGATGGAAGCTGCCAAAGTGGAGTTGCAAGACGCAATTGAAGCCGTTCAATTGAGCGAACCCATATGCCCGATTTACCAGAATGTGGACGCCAAGGCATATACCGATCCCGATGCCATAAAACATAACCTCATTGAGCAACTCACGGGGCCGGTACGATGGACGCAAACCATCTTGCATATGATTGAATATGGCGCCCACTTATTTACCGAGGTGGGGCCAGGTAACGTGTTGCAAGGATTGGTCAAGAAGGTCGATCGCCAAGCAGAAACAGCAGCGGCCGCACTATAGGCCGAATGCTGTTTTGATTTTGTCGACGTAGTCGAGCTTTTCCCAAGTAAATAACTCAACCACTGCCGTGGTGGTTTCACCATTACTATTCTCGAACGTCTTGGTCACCGTACGCGGCTCGCGCCCCATGTGGCCATAAGCCGCAGTTTCCGAATAGATCGGATTGCGAAGCTTGAGACGCGTTTCGATACCGTATGGTGTCATGTCGAATAGCTCATGGATTTTTTCGGCAATTTCGCCATCAGACAAGCCTACCTTGGAAGTGCCGTAGGTATTGACATAAATACCTATCGGGTTTTTTACGCCGATGGCGTAAGAAATCTGTACCAGTAATTCGTCTGCCACCCCAGCGGCAACGAGGTTTTTGGCGATGTGCCGGGTGGCATAGGCCGCCGACCGGTCCACCTTAGATGGGTCCTTGCCCGAAAAAGCACCCCCTCCGTGGCCGCCTTTTCCACCATACGTGTCCACAATGATTTTCCGTCCGGTCAATCCCGTATCACCATGTGGGCCACCGATGACAAATTTACCCGTTGGGTTGATGTGGTATGTGATGTCGTCCGTGAATAGCTGTTGGAGTTCGGGCTTCAATTGAGCCTTCACTCGGGGTATGAGGAGGTGGACGATGTCGGATTTGATCTTTTCGAGCATCGCAGCTTCGCCATCGAAGTCGTCGTGTTGCGTGGATACCACGATGGCGTCGATACGGACAGGCTTATGGTTGTCATCGTACTCCAACGTTACTTGCGCCTTGGAGTCTGGGCGCAGGTAAGTGATTTCCCTGTTTTCACGCCGTAGGGCGGCCAGTTCATATAACAACCGATGGGAGAGATCGAGTGCCAAAGGCATGAAGTTCTCGGTCTCGTTATTGGCATAGCCGAACATAATCCCTTGGTCTCCCGCCCCTTGCTCCTGTTTCTCTTTACGGTCCACGCCCTGGTTAATGTCTGGTGACTGCTCATGGATGGCAGAAAGGATACCACATGAATTGGCCTCAAACATGTACTCGGATTTCGTATACCCGATGTGTTCAATGACGGAACGGGTAATTTTGGGGACATCGAGGTATATTTTCGACTTGACCTCGCCAGCTAGGACAACCTGCCCTGTGGTAACCAAGGTTTCAATGGCCACACGCGAATCGGCGTCCCAAGCAAGGAAGTTGTCGATGAGCGCATCGGAAATTTGGTCGGCGATTTTGTCGGGGTGTCCTTCGGAAACGGATTCCGAGGTAAATAAATAAGGCATGTACGATTATTTTTGAGCTGCAAATCTACGATACTTTTATGTTTTTCAAAATGGAAATGAGTCGATAGCGGATGGTTAATATATACAAGGTGTTAAGTTTGTATAAATTGTGACCTCCAACGTTACGAAGTTCCGATAATGCTGGTACATTTGTGGGAGTATAAGGAAGGAATGGCCAGAAAACAACGGGTGTTATTTGTTGTCAACCCCATTTCGGGGGGGAAAAGCAAGAAAAGCGTGGCGAAACGGGTGATTGCCGATCTCGATACAACGCTGTTCAATGTTGCCTTTGCCTTTACCAAGTATGCCGGCCATGCCAACGAACTGGCTGCTCAAGCTGTGGCAGATGAGGTGGATGTGGTAGTTGCCGTAGGCGGCGACGGTACCATCAATGAAATTGCCGCGGCACTTAACGGGACCGAAACCGCCCTTGGTATCATCCCTGAAGGGTCGGGTAATGGGCTGGCGCTTTACCTGGGTATCCCACTGAACGAACGGGCGGCTATCCGACGGCTGAACAGGGCCGAGCTTATCACCATCGACAGCGGTGCGATAAACGGCCTCCCCTTCTTTAATATGGCAGGCATCGGGTTTGATGCATCCGTAAGTGATCGGTTTGCAAACGACAATATTCGCGGGGCGATCGGCTATATGAAAGCCGTAATCAGTGAAATAAGCACCTATAAACCAAAACGATACGTATTGGATATCGATGGGCGGATTTTGGAACGGGAAGCATTCATGGTCAGCGTGGCTAATTCACCACAATATGGCAACAATGCCTACGTAGCACCCCAGGCTTCCGTAACCGATGGTTTATTGGACGTATGTATCATCCATAAGTTCCCACTATATACAATACCCATGATGGTTTATCACCTATTTAATAAAACAGCCAATCAATCGGAGTATGTCGAAATCGTCCCTGGCAAACATATCCGTATCGAACGGGAGGCAGCAGACGCGGTGCACGTAGACGGGGAACCAAAGGAAATGGGAGCCGTGTTGGATATTGAAGTAAGGCCTGCTACCTTGCGGATACTTTGTTGAAATGGCCAATCCAATGCAATTTATTGGAAAAAGCAACGTTTACTAAAACATGGAGTTTAGGGAGATATGAAAAAAAAGCAACGATACAGTGGGATTGTTTATTCGACAGACGAGGATTTTGCCTTTCAAGATACGGAGACGGATGAAGTAACCACATTGCCCAACCGGCAGCAAGATTTGCGGGTGATGCTGGATCGCAAGATGCGCGGGGGAAAGACCGTCACACTGGTAAAGGGCTTTGTGGGCGCCGCAGCCGACCTGGAAATGCTAGGTAAAAAACTCAAACAAAAATGCGGTGTGGGAGGTAGTACGAAAGATGGTGAAATCATTATACAGGGCGATTTTAAACACCGTATCGTGCAGCTTTTGCTAGACGAAGGGTACCGGGTGAAACCGGTAGGCGGATAGACGTGATAACGGCAGGTAACAATTATATCATAATAAGGCTGACGGATGGATTTTAATCGAAATGGGTTTAATTTGTTGGCTTTTAGAAGATTGGGATAAAGCGGAAGAAGTAGGTCGGTTAAAATAAATGTGTAAATGCCGTTTGTGCACTGCTAAAACCAATTTATTTGAATGTTTAATTTGCAATTACAAAAAAAAATAGTTTTCATTGTAAAAAAATTGCTTTTGGATTACAGAAGCAGGGTTTGTTTAGGGTGTGCTGATGCTGCTGCTGCGCACCCCTAGCATGTTGAGAGGGTGACTAAACAATTATTGACGAAGATTTTATAATTGGTTTAAAACACTATATTTGCTTTGGCCGTTAGGGCGGCCAACCATGGAATAAATTGCACAAATTACATAAAAATCATAGTTAACAACATTTAAGTCTAAAATTCAGAAAAATGGCAAACGCACCAAAAACAAGTACAGCACAAAAGGAAAAAAGCAATTCGAGCTCGAATGTCTTTGCAAGCCTCACGATTATTATCTGCTTTATTATCGGGGCATTGGTTTGGAAATATATCATGGGCGACCCAACCAACTTTATCGACGATAATCCGGAAAATCAGCCAAAACCCGGAAACTATTTCGGCATGGTGTACCACGCAGGTGTAATCGTTCCCGTACTATTAGGTCTATTCTTGATGGTGTGGGTGTTTGCCATCGAACGCTTTATTGTGATAGGCAGGGCTTCGGGCAAAGGCAACGTGGGTAACTTCGTGCGCCGTGTGCAATCGTTGATCGGGGGTGGGAACATCGATTCAGCGATCGCCGAGTGTGACAAGCAAAAAGGTTCCGTAGCTAATGTTATTAAAGCAGGACTTTTGAAGTATAAAGATGTATCGGCCAATCCTAGTTTGGACACCGAGCAAGCTACGGTAGCTATCCAAAAGGAAATCGAAGAAGCTACGGCGCTGGAAATGCCGATGCTTGAGAAAAACCTAACCATCCTCGCTACGCTGGTGTCGATTGGTACATTGACCGGTCTATTGGGTACAGTAACCGGGATGATCCGGGCGTTTGCGGCTTTGGCAACAGGGGGCTCTCCCGACTCGGCCCAATTGGCAAACGGTATTTCTGAAGCCTTGGTAAACACGGCAACAGGTATCGCCACATCGGCAATCGCTATCGTATTCTACAATATCTTTACGTCAAAAATCGACACGCTTACTTATTCGATCGATGAAGCTGGCTTCTCCATTGTTCAAACATACGCTGCAAGCCACAAATAGCATATTTTTCATCCGGTTTTATGGAAAGCCGGATGGATGTGCATCTTATGAATAAGTAGAGTAACTAAAGAGTAAAGTTATGCCGAGGGTAAAAGTTAAAAGAGCAAGTACGACGATTGACATGACAGCCATGTGCGACGTGTCCTTCCTACTGCTTACATTTTTTATATTAACGGCCACAGCAAGGCAACCGGAACCATTGGAGGTAGATACGCCGGCATCGGTGACCCAAGTGAAAGTTCCTGATGAAAACCTTGCGCTAATCACCGTTGGCGATGGCGGGAAGATTTTCTTCGGCGTCAAGGGAAGGGACATTAAGAAGCGCATGTTGGAGCTGATGTCGGAGAAATACTCCATTCCGTTCACCGCCGAAGAGTACGAGCGTTTTACCATTATGGAGACATTTGGCGTACCGATGGGGAACCTGAAGGAAATTATCGATATGGATGCCAACGACCGTGTCCAGAAAGGGTTGCAACCCGGTATTCCCGCCGATACGACCAAGGAGCTTTCCAACCAGTTGTTCCATTGGATATACTCCGCCCGCGTAGCCACCAAAGAGCTCAAGGACGTCGATTTGCGGCTTTCCATAAAAGGTGATGCCGATGAGAAGTATCCCGCAATTAAGCAGGTCATCGACATTTTGCAAAGCCAAAAAGTGAATAAATTCAGCTTGATTACGGCTTTGCGGAACGAGGACTTCTAACGGAGGGATTTTTGTTAATAGTTTAAGATTTTAATGCAATGGCAGAATTAAATCAAGATAGTGGCGGTGGCAAGAAGGGTGGTAAGATAAGAAGTAAGAAAGCCGGAGGACGTGTGGATCTCACCGCGATGGTAGATTTGGCCTTCCTGCTGATTACATTCTTCATGCTTACGACCTCTTTGAATAAGCCGAATGCCATGGACGTGGCGATGCCGGACAAAAATGAGGAAGATCCCGAAGATCGGTTGGAGATTGCCGATAACCGGACCATGACCCTCTTGCTGGGTTCCGACAATAAAATCGAGTGGTACATGGGGACTTATAGTGAGCCTATCGAAGGCCCGGAAATCGTCGATTACGGGAAAGACGGTATCCGTCCGATCCTGCTGGAAAAGCTGGAACAAGTACCCCGGTTAACCGGCGACCCGGAGAAAGGACTTATTGTGGTCATCCGACCTAGTGATAAATCCACGCACCGAAACCTCGTGGATATCCTGGACGAGATGAATATTGTGGAAGCCAAGCAATATATGATCGGGACGATTAGTGAGCCAGAGATTGAGGTGTTGGAGCGTGATGGCATATATAATGACTAACGATCACCACGTAAAACAATAGATTATGTTTGGTACTAAATTAGATATTTTTAAGAAGGAATGGCTCGATGTGGTATTTGAGGGGCGGAACAAGGAGTATGGAGCCTACGAACTTCGAAAACTCTCGCCCAGAGCCACCAATATCGGGTTGCTTGCGGCCTCGTTCGCTTTTGTGGTGTTGCTGATGGCCCCCACGATTGCAAAGTGGGTGGGCGTAGATATGAAGTCGAATGAAGAAGTTGAGAAACTGATTGAAACGGAAGTGGTCCTTTCAGAACCTCCTCCGGTAAATGAGGAGGAACCCCCTCCGCCGCCACCGGTGGAACCACCGCCGCCACGCGTAGACCAGGTTCGTATGCCCGAGCCTAAAGTGGTGCCGGCTGAGCAGGTGCAGGATGAAGAGCCGCCTACGGTCGAAGAGTTGAAGCTGGCCGATCCGGGATCGAAGACCATTGAGGGTGATCCCAATGCTGAGATCCGCATCGACCTGCCTGTAGGCGAAGGTGAAATCGATGCTGAAGTGACGGAAACGAACAGCAATCAGATTTTCCAATCAGTGGAAATCGATCCGAAACCTCCGGGAGGCATGCAAGCATTCATGAAATGGGTTGGCGATAATTACGATTATCCGCAGGGAGCTATCGAAGCTGGCGTTAACGGCGTGGTCCAGGTCTCATTCGTTGTGGAACGCGACGGTAGCTTGACCGATATCAAGATTGTCCGTGACCTGAAATACGGCACCGGTGAGGCAGCAGTGAAGTTGCTCGGGAAAGCTGAAAAGTGGAGCCCTGGTGTGCAGAACGGACGACCTGTACGGGTGGCATACACGCTGCCTATCCGGCTTAACCTTCAACAATAGGAGTTGGTGCAGCGCGGTTATCAAGATAACAATGGCAGACAGAAATCGCCCTCCAAGCGGTTTCTGTCTGTTTTGGGCCTATGCATGTTTGGCTTTTACCTCGTGCTGGGGCTGGTGGTGATCTTTTGGAAAGACTTTCCACTGGAATTGGATAGCACGTACCGGATATTATTCGGTCTGTTATTGGTGGTTTATTCGTTCTTCCGGTTTGTACGGCTTTGGCAGAATCGATGAAGGAAAGCGGCGTAAAAAAAACGGTTATTTTTTCATAACTATGAAAAAATTAGTATTATTACGGCACATTTTTAGTCTCCTGGTTGTTTTGGGCTCATGTAGTAGCCCCCAACCAAAGGAAAGCCAAACCATTGTGGGCGGTAAACTGCAGGTGCTGGTGGACGAGACGGTTTTTCCGATTATGGAAGAACAAGTGGCGGTTTTCGAACACTTATATAAGCAGGCAGACGTAACGTTGTCTGTGGCGCAGGAAAACCAGATCGTAACCAAACTTGTGAATAACGAAGTAGAGGTTGCTGTACTCACCAGGCAGTTGAATGCTGACGAGATGACGTTCTTTGAGGCCCGGCAATTCCGGCCTAGGGTATATCGGTTTGCCGAAGATGCATTGGCGTTGGTGGTAAACCGGAATAGCGCTGATTCAGCGGTGACGGTAGACGATATCATCCGTGTGATGCAGGGCAAGGAGCCTATGGGTCATATGAGCAGGTTGGTGTTCGACAACCCGAATTCCAGTACGGTACGTTACCTGAAAGACCTAGCTGGCGTGGATTCATTACCGAGTACCGGGGTGTATGCGTTGAAATCGAATAGTGAAGTGCTGAAGTACGTCTATGAAACGCCGCAAACAATAGGTGTGTTGGGGTTGAATTGGATCGTGCGACCGGATAGTGCACTTCAACGGTATGCAGACGGTATTAAGGTATTGGGCGTACGTAACCAGGCCGGCAAGCCGGGGTCAGATGGTTTTTATAAACCATCACAGTCGAATTTGGCAGAAGGGGTTTATCCGTTGGCGCGTTCGGTGTATATCATCAATGCCGAGCCCCGGAAAGGTTTGGGCATGGGGTTTGCAGCGTTTTTAACGGGGTTGCCCGGACAGCGGATTATCTTGAAGTCGGGCTTGATGCCAGACAGCCTGCCGCCGAGAGAGTTGATTATTAGGAAGTAAATAGATTAAACACTTAATAGAGTAAAAATGATGAAAAAAGCAATGATATGGGGTATATCCCTTGCTTTTGTGGTTACGGGAGTGCAAGCGCAAAGCTTGGACGATGCGAAGAAGGCAATCGATGCGGAGCAGTTCGCCAAAGCCAAGCAAATGCTGGAGACGCTTGTGAAGAACAAGCCGAAAGACGGTGAAAATTACTTTTATTTAGGGCTCGTTTACATAGAGAACGATCACCTTGATTCTGCGCAAGCCATCTTTGAACAGGGCAAACTTGCCGATAAGAAAGATCGACTGAATACGGTCGGGGAAGGTATCGTTGAATTGTATAAAGGCAACGAGAGCGCAGCGACGGCTAAATTTGCAGCCGCCACCGAAAAGTTGCGGAAACGGGATTATTTAGAGCTGTACCATATTGGTAGGGCTTACATCGATGCGCCCGAACCCAACTACCAAAAAGCGGTGGAATATCTGGATAAAGCGAAAGCGAAGAATGCGGAAGATCCGATGATTCCGCTGGCGCTCGGCGACGCATATTTCGGGCTGGAAAGTGCCAGCCCCGCTTATGTGAACTACCGGGACGCTTCACTGCTGGATAACTCACTAACGCGTGCCAAAGTGCAGTTGCAGGTAATCACCCGTTTATCCCATGCTTGGCAAGAGGCGATAGATGGCCTGAAAAAGATTGCCGAAGAGGTGCCCGACTATGCTCCGACGTACCGTGAGCTGGCCGAGACCTACCACGCATGGGCCAATACGGCAACAGCCATTGAGGACTACAACGCGCGTAACCAGGAAGCTGTGAAGTTCTACAAACAATACATGGATAAAACCGACTATACGGTGGATTCGCGGATTCGCTATGCCGACTTCTTGGTGTATGTGAAAGATTATGAAGAGTTGCAAGAGCAAGCGGCGGAATTGGCCCAGTTGGAGGATGTAAATCCGAAAGTATTGCGCTATCTGGGTTATTCAGCTTACGAAAACCAGCAATTCCAGGAAAGCAAGGATGCATTGGATAAGTTGTTTACACGGATGGAAGCAGACCGTATCATCCCGCGTGACTACCTGCACTTAGGTCTCGCCGATATCAAGTTGGCCACCCAAAGCAATCCAACAGACGAAGCCCTGTTCAGCGAGGGGATTGGTCAGTTGAAGAAAGCGGTAGCTGCCGATTCATCCATCGCCGATGATCTGAACGATGTGGGTAAGGAGCTTTTCGCGGACAAGAAGTTCGCTGATGCTTCGCAGGTGTTTGAAATTGCAGCTTCTACACCGGCATCACGAAACTTTATCTACGATAATTTCTACTTGGGGTATTCTTCTTACTTTGCGGTTGCCACCAAGCCGGTGGCCCAACGTGGCCCCGAAGAAACAGCGCTGTTGCATAAGGCCGATACAGCATTCGGGGTTGTCATAGAAAAAGCACCAACCACCCAAGATGCATACTTATACCGTGCAAATGTCAACAACCTATTGGATGACAACGAGAATCCGAAAGGGCTGGCGGAACCTTACTTCTTGAAGTATATCGAAATGGTAAAAGAGAAAGGTGACGCGGAAATCCAGAAGAATAAAAGTAAACTGGTTGATGCTTATAGCACAATCGCAGTGGTCAGCGTGAAACGTGGCGAGTATCAAAAGGGAAGGGAATTGATCGGTGAGATTCTGAAACTCGATCCCGAGAATGCTTGGGCTAAGCAAACACTGCAATATTTGGAACAAGAAACCGCTACACCCGCGGATACGACCGGAGGACAGGAATAATAGCGAGGTAATTTTTGAATAGCTCAATAAAGCGCTAATTTCCGAATTAGCGCTTTATTTTTTAGTTTTGTCCCATCTTAATTGCAAATACAATGGAATCGGAATTGCTGAGTACCCCACAGGACTATTTGCCCATATTAATCCAACTGATCGTAGCGGCGGGATTTGGCGTGGGAACAATCGTAATCACACACCTAATCGGGCCTAAAGTAAGAACGGAGAATAAATTAGGTGCGTTTGAATCTGGGGTCGAAGTAGTTGGAAATGCCCGCCAACCATTTTCCATCAAGTATTTTATCGTGGCTATCCTATTTGTCATCTTTGATATTGAGGTTATCTTCATGTACCCCTGGGCAGTTAACTTCCGCGAATTTGGCTTGTCGGGGTTGATTGAGATGTTCGTGTTTATGGCGTTATTGCTGCTTGGTTTCATCTATATCATCAAGCGGAAAGCATTGGAGTGGGACTGAGCTACACGTTGTTAGAACGTTTCTAAATAATATAATTAGCCCCATAAGCACCTATATATATTGTAGTTTTGTAACTCGTCTATACTATAATATAGGGGAGTTTTTTTTGAGGTTAGACCGGAGTAGCATGAGTGATATTAAATTGGCGCCAGCGCCGCCTGGCGTAGAAGGGTCGGGCTTTTTTGCGACGACGCTAGATAAGGCTATTGGGTTGGCTAGGGCCAATTCGTTGTGGCCGCTTCCGTTTGCCACATCGTGCTGTGGGATTGAGTTCATGGCGACCATGGGCGCCACGTATGATTTGGCCCGATTTGGGGCAGAGCGGCCAAGTTTTTCGCCGCGGCAGGCCGATATGCTGCTGGTTATGGGCACCATCGCCAAGAAAATGGCGCCGGTGCTTCGACAAGTATATATTCAGATGGCCGAACCCCGTTGGGTGATAGCAGTAGGTGCATGTGCGTCGAGTGGGGGCATTTTCGATACCTATTCGGTATTACAGGGTATTGACGAGGTGATTCCGGTGGATGTATATGTGCCGGGGTGCCCGCCAAGGCCCGAAGCCATCCTCGATGGCGTGATGCGGCTGCAGGAAATCGTAAAGAATGAATCATTGGGTAGACGCAATTCGCCCGAATATAAGGCTTTACTTGAAAAGTACGGGATACAGACCAATGGCTAAACTTGATAATAACGCCGTATTGCAGCGCCTACAAGGGCGGTTTGCTGAAAATGCTTTCCGTAATGTATCGGAGCCTTTTGGGCTACTTACCGTAGAAACCGACACGACCCAAATACTGGATGTCTTGGAGTTTCTGAAAAACGACGAGGAGTTGCAGTTCGGTTATCTGACGGACATCACGGCGGTGCATTATCCCGAGCTAGATAAGGAATTCGCCGTGGTCTACCATGTACACAGCCTAATCAACAACGTGCGCATCCGCATCAAGGTGTTTTTGGAAGGGGGCTATCCCGCGATCCCTACTGCCACGGTTTTATGGGAGGGGGCCAATTGGATGGAGCGCGAGACCTATGATTTCTTCGGTATCCAGTTCGTCGGGCATCCTGATTTGCGCCGCATTTTGAATGTAGATGATATGGAGGTATTTCCTATGCGGAAAGAATATCCGCTCGAAGACCCCAATAAGATAGACAAGAAAGATTATTTCTTCGGAAGATAAGATATGATGAGCGATTCGGTTTCCAAAGTAACGGGCAACAAACCTGTTTTTAGCGACAACGACCCGCAGGACGAGTTGTTTACACTCAATCTCGGACCTACGCACCCCGCAACACACGGGGTGTTCCAGAATGTCCTCCAAGTCGACGGAGAACGTATCGTCAGTGGCGTATCAACCATTGGATACATCCACCGTGCATTCGAGAAAATCGCTGAACATCGCCCTTATTACCAAATCACACCGCTTACGGACCGTCTGAACTATTGCTCCTCACCTATTAATAATATGGGTTGGCACATGACGGTAGAAAAGCTCCTCGAGATCGAAATACCTAAAAGGGTGCAGTATATGCGCGTGATTATCATGGAGCTTGCACGCATCACCGACCATATTATATGCAACGGTATTCTTGGCGTAGATACCGGTGCATTTTCCGGCTTCCTCTACGTATTGCAGGAGCGTGAGTTTATTTACGAGATCTACGAAGAGATCTGTGGGGCACGGCTCACGACCAATATCGGCAGGATTGGGGGCTTCGAGCGCAACTTTAACCAAACGGCCTTTGATAAAATCCGCGAGTTCCTGAAACGGTTCCCGCCCGTATTGAAAGAATTTGAAGAACTCTTTAACCGTAACCGGATTTTCATCGACCGTACCGCCGATGTAGCGGCAGTGGATGCCAAAACGGCATTGGGCTACAGTTGGAGTGGGCCGATACTGCGTGCTACGGGTGTCGACTACGATGTTCGGGTAAACGAACCCTATTCGTCCTACGATGAATTTGAATTTGATATCCCCGTCGGCACGAAAGGCGATGTTTACGATCGCTTCATGGTGCGTAATAACGAAATGTGGGAGAGCCTCAAGATCATCGAACAGGCATTGGATAAGATTGAAAGGGAGCCGAAGGGAATTTTCCACGCGGATGTGCCGGCTTTTTACCTTCCGCCAAAAGAACAGGTGTATAATAATATGGAAGCCCTCATTTACCATTTCAAAATCGTGATGGGCGAAATTGATGCGCCGAAGAATGAGGTCTACCATTGTGTGGAAGGGGCAAACGGTGAATTGGGCTTTTACCTGATCAGCGATGGCGGTAGGTCGCCCTATCGGCTTCACTTCCGCAGGCCATCATTCATCAACTATCAGATGTATGCACCGATGAGTAGCGGGATGCTGCTTTCCGATGCTATCATCAACATGAGTAGCTTAAACGTCATAGCAGGAGAATTAGATGCTTAGTGTGAAACATAATGAACCCGTGGAGTTCACGGAAGGAATGCTGGGCAAGTTTGCCGAGATCGTGGCGCGCTATCCCGAAGGGCGCCAGAAGTCGGCTTTGCTGCCGATTATGCACGAGGTTCAAGCGGTATACGGCTGGCTGAGTGTCCCCGCGATGGACAGCGTGGCAGCCTACCTCAAGCTGGAACCCATAGAGGTATATGAGGTAGCCACCTTTTATACTATGTTTTTCCTGCGGCCGCAAGGCAAGTATGTGCTGGAAGTATGCCGTACGGGGCCCTGTTGTCTTGTGGGTGCGGAGCGCATCATGGCACATATCGAGCAGCGATTGGGCGTAAAAGAGGGAGAAGTGACTGCTGACGGATTGTTCAGTTGGCGGGGGGTGGAATGTATGGCCGCCTGTGGCTACGGGCCGGTCCTGCAGATCGGGCCGGAGTATACCTTTCATGAAAACCTTACGGAAGAGAAAGTAGACCAACTGATAAAAAAACTGAAGAATAAAGCTGAAGGGCGAGAGCTGAAGGCTGAAAGCTGATAATTATGGCTCGTAAATTATTGTTGACACATATCGATGTTCCGGACATCCAGACCTATGAGGTGTACCGCCAGAAAGGAGGCTACCGGGCTGTGGAGAAGGCATTGAAGACACTCACCCCTGACGAAGTGGTTGAAGAGGTGAAGACGTCCGGTTTACGCGGCCGGGGTGGGGCCGGTTTCCCTACGGGGATGAAATGGAGCTTCCTGGCTAAGCCCGAAGGCGTGCCGCGTTACCTGGTATGCAATGCGGATGAGTCAGAACCGGGTACATTCAAAGACCGTTACCTGATGACGCATATTCCCCACGCATTGATCGAGGGTATGATTGTGTCGAGTTACGCCTTGGGTGCCCATATGTCATACATCTATGTGCGCGGCGAGATGATGCCGCAGATACGTATCCTTGAAAGGGCGATTGCCGAAGCGAAAAATGCAGGATTTCTCGGTAAGAATATTCTGGGTACCGGCTATGACCTCGAATTGTATGTGCAGCCCGGTGGGGGGGCTTACATCTGCGGTGAGGAAACCGCACTGCTGGAATCATTGGAGGGTAAACGGGGCAATCCCAGGATCAAGCCGCCGTTCCCTGCGGTGTCGGGGCTCTACAATTGCCCCACGGTCGTGAACAATGTTGAGTCTATTGCGGCCACCGTGCCCATCATCAACGATGGCGGTGAAGAATATGCAAAAATCGGGGTGGGACGGAGTACAGGCACCAAGCTGATTTCCGCCGGTGGCAACCTGAATAGACCCGGTGTTTACGAAATCGAATTGGGCGTGCCCGTCGAAGAATTTATCTATTCCGATGAATATTGTGGAGGCATTGCCAATGGCAAGCGCCTGAAGGCCGTAGTAGCCGGTGGTTCTTCCGTACCCATTCTTCCGGCCAACCTGATCGTGAAAACACTTACCGGCGAGCCCCGCCTGATGACATATGAGTCACTTGCCGATGGTGGCTTCCAAAGCGGTACGATGCTAGGATCCGGCGGTTTCATTGCGTTTGATGAAGATCAATGCATCGTGCGGAACACATGGAATTTCACCCGTTTTTACCACCACGAAAGCTGTGGGCAATGTTCGCCCTGCCGTGAAGGTACCGGATGGATGGAAAAAGTCCTGCACAAGCTCGAGCACGGCCATGGTTCTTCCAGCGATATCGATCTGTTGGTGAATGTGGCAAAGAATATCGAAGGTAATACAATATGCCCGCTGGGTGATGCGGCTGCATGGCCCGTAGGTAGTGCCATCCGACACTTCAGGGATGAATTTGAGTGGCATGTGGCCCATGGGCAAGAAGCACAGACCCGTAATTTTGGATTGGCACACTATGCCGACCCGTTGGAACCCGTGGTCTGAAGCGAAGAGGTTTGAAAGACGGAGTTAACAAGGCTGGAGGCTGGGAGCTGAAAGCGAATAGCTGAAAAGAATGGCTGAAGACGTTAAATTCAAGGTGAGCATTGATGGCATCCCGGTAGAGGTAGCCCCGGGGACAACTATATTGAACGCGGCCCGAGCAATCGGTGGCGATATTGTGCCACCGGCCATGTGCTACTATTCCAAGCTGGAAGGTAGCGGCGGCAAATGTCGCACCTGTCTGGTGAAGGTAAGCAAGGGATCGGAAAAGGACCCGCGACCCATGCCAAAATTGGTCGCTTCATGCCGCACCACGGTGATGGATGGGATGGAGGTGCAAAACATTACCTCTCCTGAAGTCCAGGAAGCCCGGAGGGGCGTGGTGGAAATGCTTCTCATCAACCACCCCCTTGATTGCCCGATATGCGATCAAGCCGGTGAATGCCACCTGCAGGACCTGGGTTACGAACATGGCTTGGCGGGCACTCGCTATGAGTTTGAGCGGCGCACATTCGATAAAATCGACATCGGCGATAAAATACAGCTGCATATGACACGTTGTATCCTTTGCTATCGGTGCGTGATGGTGGCAGACCAACTCACGCCGCAGCGCGTGCACGGCGTGCTGGGGCGCGGCGATGCCGCCGAAATCTCTACCTACATCACCAAGGCGGTAGACAATGAGTTTTCCGGTAATATGATTGACGTATGCCCAGTTGGCGCGCTCACTGACAAAACTTTCCGGTTCAAAAACCGGGTGTGGTTCACCAAACCGGTTGAAGCCCACCGCGATTGCCCTACATGCAGTGGCAAAGTGACGTTATGGTACAAAGGCGAGGAGGTACTCCGGGTGACGGCGAGAAAAGATACCTATGGCGAAGCCGAAGAATTTATCTGCAATACATGTCGCTTTGATAAGAAAGCGACTGCGGATTGGGTAATCGAGGGGCCGCGCACGGTGAAGCGTACGTCTGTGATCTCAGCAAACCATTACGAACAATTGAATCCGCCACCTGTGGTCAAGAAGAATTTGGCCTTGCAGGAGGCAAATAAGGAACAGTTCGAACGGGCGGAGCGGTTATTGCCATAGGGCTAAATGGACGATTTGAAGATGAGCCCTTTCGGGGTTTGAAATAATTGGAAGTACGATATATGGAATTGGCGTTTGTCATTGAAAAAGTAATATTAGTGAGTCTGATTTTCGTGATCACGTTAGTGATTGCGATGTATTCCACTTTGGCCGAGCGCAAGGTGGCCGGTTTTATGCAAGACCGCTTTGGACCGGACCGGGCCGGACCTTTCGGTATCCTCCAGCCGCTGTGCGATGGTGGTAAGTTCTTCTTCAAGGAGGAAATCATTCCAGCCGGTGCACACAAATCGTTATTTATCCTCGGGCCTACTATTGCCATCATTACCGCTTGTATAGGTAGCGCAGTCATTCCGTGGGGGCAAACGCTCACCATCGGCGAGCGGGTAATCGAGCTGCAGGTAACCGATGTCAATATCGGCGTATTATATATGTTTGGCGTGGTCGCACTCAGTGTGTATGGCATCATGCTCGGGGGCTGGGCTTCCAACAATAAATTTTCGTTGATGGGCGCCGTGCGCGCAGCGTCGCAAAGCATCAGCTATGAATTGGCCATGGGGCTTTCCCTAATTGCCTTGCTGATGGTTACCCAATCGCTTTCGTTGAAAGAAATCGTTGAGCAGCAATCGGGGTTCGTCAATTGGAACATTTGGGTACAACCGCTAGGGTTCCTTATTTTCCTCATCTGTGCATTCGCCGAATGTAACCGTGTACCATTCGATTTGCCCGAGTGTGAGACCGAACTGATTGGTGGCTACAACGTTGAGTATTCGTCGATGAAACTCGGTCTTTATATGTTTGCCGAGTATATCCACATGTTTGTGTCCTCGGCGCTGATGGCCACGCTTTATTTCGGGGGATATAATTTCCCCTTCATGGATACGCTCGGCCTCTCCCAAAACTGGATTACCATCATCGGCGTCGTGGTATTTTTTGCCAAAATATTCGCTTTCATCTTTTTCTTTATGTGGATCCGGTGGACACTCCCCCGCTTCCGTTATGATCAGTTGATGAATTTAGGATGGAAAGTGTTGATACCATTGGCTATTGCCAATATCGTATTGACAGGGGTGATTACCATTATCAATGATACATTTTTTTAACGAAATTTGGGCGGGGAAAACGATATGCAATCTTTAAGCAATAGAAAAAAGGTATTGGAGCAAAAGCCCATGAACTTCTGGGAGCGTATTTACCTTCCGGCGATCTTCAAGGGACTGGGCATTACCATCAAGCATTTTTTCAAGCCGATTCCCACCGTGAAGTATCCGGAGGAAGAGCGGCCATATTCAAAGAATTTCCGTGGGCAGTACTCGCTGAAGCGCGATGAGGAAGGTAGAGAACGGTGTACCGCTTGTGGACTGTGTGCACTATCGTGCCCGGCCGAAGCCATCTCGATGATTTCCGCCGAGCGGCAAAAAGGAGAGGAACACCTCTATCGGGAAGAAAAGTATGCTGCCGTGTACGAAATCAACATGCTTCGCTGCATATTCTGTGGTCTCTGTGAGGAAGCATGCCCTAAGGAAGCCATTTATCTGGATGGCCCCCATGTAACGGCCGACTATCTCCGCAAAGATTTTATTTATGGCAAAGACAAATTGGTAGAGCCCCGGTTTGACTATAAGGAAAAACATGAACCCACGGCCTAGTCCGCTGATAAACCTTACAAAAGCAGCATGAGCGTTTTTTATTTTGTGGCCTTTTTGTCTATCTTCTTCGCACTGATGACCATCTTCACGAAGAATCCGGTGCATAGCGTGCTTTACCTCGTTATTACATTTTTTACCTTTACGGTGCACTACATCCTCCTGAATGCGCAATTTCTCGCCGTGGTCAATTTCATTGTCTATATGGGAGCGATCATGGTGTTGTTCCTTTTCGTTTTGATGTTGCTCAACCTCAATAAAGATACCGAGCCCCTCAAGTCCAATTTAGTGAAATTCATGGGGGTCATTGCGGGCATGTGCCTGTTAATAACGCTGGCCGCATCATTCCGCTTATTGGAAATATCCGATCCCGTGGTGTTGAAAAATCCCGATATCGGTTTGGTGTCCAATCTAGGGAAGGTATTGTTCAGCGATTTCCTGCTGCCTTTTGAGATATCCTCGATATTATTGTTGACCGCCATGGTGGGTGCGGTATTATTAGCCAAGAACGATCCAAAAAAAGCATAAATGGAAACCATTGTACAAAATATACAGGGTGTGCCGCTTAATCATTATATCCTGTTTTGTAGTGTTATTTTCGCTATTGGCGTCATGGGTGTGCTCATCCGGCGCAATGTCATCATCATCATGATGTCTATCGAATTGATGCTTAATTCGGTGAATCTATTGTTGACCGCATTTTCGGTACACAATGGCGATCCGGCGGGGCAAGTATTCGTATTTTTCATCATGGCACTGGCGGCGGCCGAGGTTGCAGTGGGTTTAGCTATCATCGTGATGGTATACCGGAATACCCGTTCGGTAGATATCAACGCGCTGAATCGCTTGAGGGGGTGATGTTGACGGGGCGATTTGCTGGTTTGGAGATGTATTGATGCAGGGATTTGCTGGTTTGAAGATTGACGATTTGAACGATTAACAAAAGATGATAGATTTAATTTGGTTGGTTCCGCTGTTGCCGCTGCTGGGTTTCCTAATCAACGGCATGGGTAGGAATGTATTGCCTAAGTCGTTGGTAGGGCTATGGGGTTGTGGTGTGGTGCTGGCGTCTTTCCTGTTGAGCTGTGGCGTATTCGCCGAAGTATACTCGGCCCGGCAGGCCGGCGAGGCAGCAGCATTTACACAGTCTGTTTTTGAGTGGATTACCGCTGGTAGCCTAAGCATTTCGCTTTCATTTCTCGTTGACCCATTGAGTGCCATCATGCTGCTCATTGTTACCGGCATTGGTTTTCTCATCCACGTCTATTCCATCGGGTATATGAAACACGATGCGGGGTTTGCGAAATTCTTCGCATTCCTAAACCTATTTGTCTTTTTTATGTTGCTGCTGGTCCTTGGGTCAAACTACGTGGTCATGTTCATCGGCTGGGAAGGGGTGGGCTTGTGCTCGTACCTGTTAATCGGCTTCTGGTTTAAGAATAAGGAATTTGCCAGCGCCGGAAAGAAAGCTTTTGTAATGAATCGCATCGGCGATTTGAGTTTCCTCATCGCCGTGTTCGTAATATTCAGCACTTTTGGCACACTGGAGTTTTCGGGTGTATTTTCCCAGGCTGCCGATATGGCCATGGGCGATGCGACGCTGCTACTGGTTACGTTGCTGTTGTTTGTTGCTGCTACCGGTAAATCGGCCCAGATTCCACTATTTACATGGTTGCCTGATGCCATGGCCGGCCCAACACCCGTGTCGGCGTTGATCCACGCCGCTACGATGGTCACAGCCGGCATTTACATGATTGCCCGCTCTAACATCCTGTTTACGCTTTCGCCGATTACCTTGCAGGTGGTAGCCGTTATCGGTATCTGCACGGCCTTGTTGGCCGCGGCCATTGCCATTACGCAAAATGATATCAAGAAGGTATTAGCCTATTCCACCGTATCGCAACTGGGTTATATGTTTTTGGGGTTGGGCGTTGGCGCATTCACAGGTGCGTTTTTCCACGTCATCACCCATGCTTTTTTCAAAGCGTTGTTGTTTTTGGGAGCCGGGTCCGTTATCCATGCTATGAGCGACGAACAGGATATGCGTAGCATGGGCGGCTTGAAAAAATACCTGCCTACTACGTATGTAACCATGTTGGTTGCCACGATAGCCATTGCGGGAATACCGCCGCTATCGGGCTTCTTTTCCAAAGACGAAATACTAGCCCATGCATTTGCCGAAAACAAACTGTTGTGGGTACTTGGGTTCGTTGGTGCACTATTCACGGCGTTCTACATGTTCCGGATGTTGTCGCTGACGTTCTTCGGCAAGTTCAGGGGTACGGCCGAACAGGCTAACCACTTGCACGAGTCGCCGGCCACCATGACCATCCCCTTGGTTATTCTGGCCGTGCTGTCGGCTGTGGGCGGTTTGCTGAATGTGCCTTCGGCATTGGGTGGGGGGCATGCATTGGGCGATTTCCTTTCTCCGGTATTTGCCGATTCTGCCAAAGTAACCGGAACCTTCCATTTAGAACACAGCACCGAATATGCTCTCATGGCCGTCTCGGCCGTTGGGGCCATTATCATGGCCGTATTGGCTTATCGGCAATATGCGGCGAAAGGCGTGGTGCCTGGGGCGGACGATGCACCCCGCGGGGCGCTGGCCAAACTCTCCTACTATAAATTTTATGTCGACGAACTATACGATGCAATTGTCGTGCGGCCGTTTAATGCACTATCGGTATTTTTTTACCGCATTATTGACCGTGCAGGTATCGATGGATTGGTTAACGGTTTGGGTAAGCGCGTGGGCGAGTCGGGTAATGGGATTCGGCTCCTGCAAACCGGCAATGTGGGTTCGTATATCTTTATGATGGTCATCGCCGTCTTGGCGCTCTTGGCCTATGGTTTTTTAAACGGTTAATCGAGACGAAGTTATATCGAGTACATGGACAATCTATTTATACTATTGTTAATTCCGGTCCTTGGAGCCGTAGCGCTCGCTTTTGTAACGCAGGCCCGCGCAGCCAAACAATTGGCATTGCTGGTGTCGTTGCTCTCATTGGCCGTCACAATCCCATTCCTGGTCAACTTCGCACCAGACGCCAGTATGCAGTTCGAGCAGCGGTTTGCGTGGATTCCGGCGCTGGGCATCCATTTCCATATCGGTATCGACGGGATTAGTTTACCCTTGGTGCTTCTTACCAACGGACTTATTCCCTTGATTATCCTTTCCGCATTTAGTTACGACTACAAGGGCGGTTTCTATGCATTGGTGTTGTTCATGCAGGCCGGATTGTTGCTCGTATTCACTGCACTGGACGCATTTGCCTTTTATGTGGGCTGGGAGGTTGCGCTCATTCCGATTTACTTTATCTGCGCCCTGTGGGGTGGGGAAAACCGCATACGGGTAAACATCAAGTTCTTCATTTATACCTTTTTCGGAAGCCTACTGATGCTGATTGCGATTATTTACCTGCACGTTCAGGTACCGTCGGGCGATTACGAGCTCAGCTCGTTTTATCAGTTGGCGATCGATGCAAGCACACAGCGATGGATTTTTTGGGCTTTCTTTATTGCCTTCGCCATCAAAATGCCGATTTTCCCCTTCCATACATGGCAACCGGATACGTATACCGAGGCACCTACGGCCGGCACGATGTTGCTGGCTGCGATTATGCTCAAAATGGGTGTATACGGCCTTGTCAGATGGTTGATACCCATCGCCCCATTGGGCGTGGCTGCCTACGGGCAGTTGGCTTTGGTGCTTTGTATCGTCGGTGTGGTATACGCCTCCATCATTGCGTTTAAGCAAGGCGATGCGAAGCGGCTGATTGCTTACTCATCCATAGCGCACGTAGGCCTCATCGGCGCGGGCGTTTTTGCATGGAATGTGCAGAGCCTGCAAGGCGCTATCATCCAGATGATCAATCACGGCATCAGTGTGTTGGGGCTATTCTTTGTTGTGGATGTCCTCATCCGCCGATTAGGCACGCGCGACCTATCCGCCATGGGCGGTATCGCGAAATCGGCACCAGTGTTAGCTATCCTGTTCCTGACGATTGTGATGGGAGCTATCGGCTTACCGGTCACCAATGGTTTTATTGGCGAATTCCTGCTATTGGCAGGCATATATCAATACGGTATTTGGTACGCGGTATTCGGTGGACTCACCATCATCCTTGCTGCTGTATACTTATTGCGCATGTACCAAAAGGTGATGCTGGGCGAAGTAAATGTACAAACAAGTGATTTTTCCGATGTAAGGGGAACGGAATGGGTGGTTTTGGCCGTAGTGGTGGTATTGGTTATCGGCATCGGCGTATACCCGAAGCCATTGCTGGATATCTCCGAGGCGGCTGTTACGGAGTTGATCGATAAGGTCAGTTTGGTTAGATAAAATGGAAAGGATGTATCTTCCGGAAACAATTTGCGGAAGGGACTAAGATAATAAACGAAACATGAGTGCAATCATTACGCTGTCTTTGTTAGCCATATTGGTGCTGTATCTAGGGTTGTTTAAAGCTCATAAAGCACTCCTGCCGATATCCCTGCTCGGCCTTGTAGGTACAGTAGTGTGCTACGGCATGCAATGGGATGCGACCGCAGAACCGTTGTATAGCGGCATGGTGTTGTTTGATCATTATGCGGTGGCTTTTTCAGTGGTATGTGTGGTGTTGACGGCCTTGGTGTTGCTGTTATCCAAGAATTATTTCGACAAATCGAGTCCCCATGTGGCCGAATATTATGCGCTTATCCTGTTCTCGCTGACGGGGGCGGTGCTTGTGGTATCGTTCCATAACCTGGCGATGTTGTTTATCGGTATTGAGATCATGTCGGTTGCGTTGTATATCCTGGCAGGCATCCGTAAGAAGGATTTCGCTTCCAACGAAGCGGCATTGAAATACTTCCTGATGGGAGCGTTTTCCACGGGATTTTTACTGTTCGGCATTGCGCTGCTATACGGCGCCAGCGGCTCGTTTGACTTGGCGGCAATCAAAGACTACGTGGTTTCCAACCCCCACGAGATATCTCCGTTGTTTTATGCCGGCATTTTGTTACTGATCGTTGGACTGGCATTTAAGGTAGGCGCGGCGCCATTCCACTTTTGGACACCTGATGTGTATGACGGTGCGCCGATATTGGTCACTATATTTATGGCTACGGTGGTCAAAACTGCCGCCTTTGCAGGTTTCCTACGCTTGTTCTATTTCTGCTTCGTGCCGTTGCAGGATTTCTGGATGCCGGTACTCTTGGTGATGACCATCATTACGCTATTCGTCGGGAACATTACAGCCATTGCGCAACAGAGCGTGAAGCGCATGCTAGCTTATTCGAGTATTTCCCATGCGGGGTATTTGCTTTTTGCCATCGTTGCCATTGGTGCAACGTCGGCCGAATCGGTACTCTTCTATGCTGCCGCCTATTCGCTATCCACCATTATCGCATTCGGAGCACTTGTGTTGGTAAAACAGGCAACGGGGAGCGAACATTTTGAAGCGTTCAACGGCTTGGCCAAAAAGAACCCTTATCTAGCATTGGCCATCACCATCGCCATGCTGTCATTGGCTGGTATACCACTTACCGCAGGATTCGTGGGGAAATTCATGATGTTCTCGGGCGTACTGGCCGATTATCAGGTGCTGTTGGTCATACTCGCGGCCATTAACGCAGCCATGGGCATCTTCTACTATTTCCGGGTTATCGTGGCCATGTATTTCAAGCCGATAGATCGCCATGCTGTTGCGGTTAGCGGCCCGTACCGCGTCGTATTTTTCCTCGCAGCAATCATCACGCTATTGTTAGGCATTTATCCGGCCTGGCTTACCGGTCTGATATAAAGTGTTCACGCAAAGTTCACGAAGGCGCTTCGCTTTTGATGCGCCCCACTGCCCCGCACATGCACCCGCATCGAGATAGTTAGCGCAGAGGACGCAGAGATGCATACTTTCCGCACTTTGCGTGACAAGACTTTGCGTTCTTTGCGTGAAAAAAGAAAAGTTGCCGCACACCTGCGTGTAAAACCACCGAAGACGATTTCTATTACTTTGATTTATCGGGGAAACTAGGGATTGGCGGAACGCCTGTTTCACCGCCTTCAGCTAGCTTCTCCAGCAGTACACTGATGCCGCGCGCCAGCTGCGTATCGTTGCCCCGATACTCCTGATAAGGGTCGTTGACCACCTCGATATCCGGGTGAACGCCCTCCCCTTCGATAATGAACGACGAACCATCCGCAGCGAAATGTGCAAACTCGGGCTTACGCATATCCCCGCCGTCGATAAACGGCAGAGAGCCGCTGATACCGACTACGCCACCCCACGTGCGTTGACCAATGAGCGGTCCGATACCATAATACTTGAACTGCCACGGGAACAGGTCACCATCGGAGGCCGAATACTGGTCGATGAGGCATACCTTCGGCCCTACATGTGCATCGGGTTTGATAGAGGCGGTTTTACTGTTGCGCCGCATGGTACCCAGTCCCGGTTTACGGAGCAGCCGCTCGATGATCATTGGCGATACATTGCCGCCACCATTACCCCGATCATCTATGATGAGGGCTTCCTTGTCCAACTGCGGGTAGAAATAACGAGCAAACTGATTGAGGCCTTCTGGTCCCATGTCTGGGATATGTACGTAACCAATCCGACCATCGCTCGCTGCGGCAACCTTCGCAATATTCTGCTGTACCCATTCGTGGTAATAAAGTGCAGACTCATCGCTGATCGGTTTCACCAATACCTTGCGCGCGCCATGATCAGACGGCGTCCCATTGATTTCAATCTCCACCAATTGGCCAGCCTTACCGATGAGCATTTGATAGATATTATCCACTTCTTTCATTGAGGTGCCGTTGATGGCAATGATATAATCACCCCCTTTCGTATTTACCCCCGGTGCGCGAAGTGGTGATACTAATTCCTTGTTCCAGCTCTGGCCCGAAAGTATGCTGTCAATGCGGTAGTAGCCGCTCGCATCACGGCTTAGTGTGGCGCCTAATAGTCCCATCTGGATCCGATCTACGTCGGGCCGATCGCCGCTATTCACATAGGCATGGCCAATATTTAATTCAGCAATCAGTTCACCGATGAGGTAGGTAAGGTCATCACGGTGGTTTACATAGGGCAACAATGGCGCATATTTGTCATGCATCGCTTCCCAATCTACGCCATGCATATTGGGATCGTAGAAATAATCCCGCATTTGGCGCCGGCTCTCCTCGTAGATTTGTTTCCACTCCGCTTTTAGGTTTACGGTCACTTTCATGCCATCCAGATCTACTTTGTTAGCGGGTGTTATTTTTGATTTACCTAGGTTTTCAATGAAAAAACCCTCGCCGTTTCGGATCAGAATTTTTTTCCGGTCGGTGGTTACACTATAATTCCCGAAACTGCCGATGTCGGTTTCCTTTCTGTCTTTAAGGTCGAAGAACTTGAACCCGCTATCCCCATTCGTATGGCTGGAATAATAAAGTCCGTCGTTGGTAGCGATGAGGCGGTAATAGGAACCCGGCGTCACGGGGAGGCTCTCGATGCGGTCGGCTAATCCTTCTTCGTCTACCTTTACGGTAGTATCGTTTTCGGAAGGTGACTTCTCTTTTTCATCGTCCTTTTCTTTATCGCTGTTTCCATCATTGTCATTGACCGATACCTCGTCGCTTTTTTCCGCAAAAGGCGACTTGTCGGTTGCGGTCAGCCGTACGAAATATGGCCGGCTCATGTCGTTGTATACGTGGTTCCATTCGGTGCTACTATACGTTGGACTAAAATCGCGTTGCGATACGAAATATAGCAGTTTGCCGTCCGGGCTGAATTCGGGTTGACCACTATTATACCAAGTATCGGTTACTGGGATGGTCTTCTTGTTATCGAGGTTGAAGAGCTCGATGACTGTAAATTCACGGGCCCGGCCGGGGAGGGTGTATGCTATCCATTTGCTATCCGGCGCGAACGTGTATGATCCAACAGTGCCCTCGTTGGCGTGGACGACCAGGGTACTGTTTCCCGAAGATACTTCCACGGCGTACAGGTTCTGCCCCCGGTCGCCATAGAGAAGGTACTTGCTGTTCGGGCTCCAAATAGGGGTAAACTTATAAGGTCCTCCGCCCTTGGTAAGTTGTTTGGCAGGGGCTGTCCCGTCCTGCCGCTGAACGTATAGCTCGTCTTCACCGGTGCGGTCTGAAATGAAACTTACCCACCGGCCATCGGGGCTCCACCCCACGTTTCGGTCGTGTGCCCCACTGCTTTGCGTCAGGTTGCGGGTTACGCCGGTGGTGGCCGGCACGGTGAACACATCGCCCCGTGCCCCAAACACAATCCGTTTGCCGTCGGGCGAAAGGTCGGCACTGTATACAAATTTGGACGCATCCACCCGTTTGGAACGACCTGATGCGAAATCCTCTGCAATATTAATATGCAATTGTTCGGTTGTGCCCGTGAGCAAGTTGTGGAGGTAGATATAGCCGCCGTTTTCAAAGACAATAGCATCCCCTCCCAACGAGGGGAATTTCACGTCGTAATCGGTGAAGTTCGTCACTTTCGTGGTTTGTTTGGTCTGCGTGTCGTAGACAAACAGGTTGGCGGTACGGTCACGGTCGCTCACGAAATAAATGTTGTTTTTATAATACATTGGGAAGACATCCTGCGCGGGATGGTCAGTCAGGTTTTCGGTTGCACCCGTCGTGGGGTCAACCAACCAGATATCGTCGGCCATTCCTCCCCGGTAATATTTCCACGTCCGGAACTCGCGGAATACGCGGTTCATCGCCAACTTGGTCCCATCGGCATTGTACGATGCCCAAGAGGCAACCGAAAACGGGAGTTCCCGACTCAGGTCTCCGCTGATTGGCGCGAGATACAGTTTGCCCTTGAATGCGTTGAACGATGTGCCGCGGCCTCGGTAGATCACGTGTTGGTCGTCTGGGGTCCAGCCCATGACAATGTTGTTGGGCCCCATTCTGTCAGCCACATCATCCCGGCCGAGGGTAGCTGTGTAGGTGATACGTTTGGGCTCACCGCCCGTTGCCGGGATGACAAATACTTCGGTATTGCCATCGTATTGGCCGGTGAATGCAATATGTTTACCATCGTGGCTGAAACGGGCGAATAGCTCATAGCCCGGATGGCTGGTGATGCGGCGGGCCATGCCCCCTTGGGTCGAAGCGGTGTAGAGGTCGCCTGCGTAAGTAAATACCACTTGGCTGCCGTGCACGGCGGGAAAGCGGAGCAGGCGTACTTCTTCCTGCGCGGCAGTGACCAAAATACTGCACAATAAGGCAAGGAGTAAACAGGTTTTCTTCATGAGATACGATTATGTATTGAATCACTTAAGGGTACAGGCTCCTAAGTTAAGGAAATCATTTGCAAGTAGCGGCAAGAAGCGGATGGGTATAAAAAAAACCGTCCCGACTTACGTCAGGACGGCCGCCCCAATGGGGTTAGGGGCTATCAACCTAAACCTATCCGGGTAATAGCGAAAACGATGCCAAAAAATCCACAACGGTTCAAATCTTTTCTTTTTTTTGTTTTATTGTCCTATTCGTTATTGCGTTAATGTTTGTCATAGTTGGTTACGCGTTATTTTGCCCTTAATAATATACAGCCGGACAATGGCGGCTTTATCGATGACGGTGTCGCCGCCATATGCCGGGTTACTTGCCCGAAGAATGATTTTACCCGTATCTTCATGCTGATGGAGCAGCCTTACGGTAATTAGGCTATTGGCCCTTTCGTCGGTGACAACCAAGTAGGCTTCGCCCCACAGGATGACATCGCGGTTAATGACCTCTTTGACGGCGATGATCTCACCATTGACGAAGCGCGGATTCATGCTGTCGCCATAAACGGGAAGATATGCTGCACAATCGTTGAAAGGGCGGTAGTTCACATAATATTCAGGTGTGCTTTCGCTGAAAATGTCGGGGAGCCCAGCGTGTAGTTGGGTAAGTTTGACATCAAAAAAGGGTACACTTTCCCCAGGATCTATCGGTCGCGGCTGAAACGTCTTCTTGTGGTAAGGCCGCACCTTAAGGACCTTATCGCCTTTGCCGGTATCGAGAAATCCGGGATTGATATTATAGTATTCGATAATGTCCTTTGCCAA
The DNA here is from genome assembly GCF_053550995.1 of Parapedobacter sp. Taxonomy (NCBI): domain Bacteria; kingdom Pseudomonadati; phylum Bacteroidota; class Sphingobacteriia; order Sphingobacteriales; family Sphingobacteriaceae; genus Parapedobacter; species Parapedobacter sp. Next base: position 63,945 of record NZ_JBMQOC010000013.1, on the reverse strand, counting down.
TCGCTTGCCTAAATTACGCTTGTTGTTTTCGATAGATGAGCCATTGTTGAAGGCTTTCATCAACGGGCTGTAGAATTCCTCCACCGTCATCCCTAAGGCATTCCGGATTTCTTTAAGGCGGGGCCCAATTTTTTCCGATTGTAAATCGATAGATTCCGCGATATTATTCATTTAATCTCGATTTGATATTGAAAATTTATCTAAAGATAGTATCTTCGTGTTGTAAGTATTGTAACTTACAAACTTAATGAAGTTGGCAGGCTATGCAAATAAAAATGATATTGTCAGGGGCGTAAATTCAACCACTATGGAAATCCATCTCAATGACCTCGGTGCCGAGCAACAGCGTACACTGCGTCGATTGGCTAAGGAGCTCACTACGCGTGTGGCCACGGAATTTATCTTTTGTTTCGCGTTACAGCAATATAAAGTACAGCGTACACACTGTTTCGCCTCCGAAACCGCCAGACGATGGTTGAAGGCCGATATCCTATTAATATATAAAGATAGCGAACGACGCGGCCTGCATGAGATTCAACACCAAGCCAATAGTATAGAAGTGGAAGAGCAACAGTATGCGGTTGTGGCAATGGCTCACACGGAGGCGATGCAACACCTAACCGATGGCCATGCGTTCGTCTGCAAAGTGTTCCAGCACGGAGCATTACTTTATAGCCATACCAATTTGCTGCCAAGGAACAAAACGTTTGTGTGCCACGATACACTGTTACAACAAACAAGGGAAGGTTGGCATCGTTGGTTCAACAACAGTTGCCAATTCATGGACTGTGCCAGTTTTTGTTTGATGGAACATAAATTAAATATGGCGGTATTCATGCTGCACCAAACCGTGGAGCAAGCATGTAAGGCCATGCTCAAGGTGATGTTATATATGCGGCCCAATACCCACAACCTGGCATGGATGCTCAAATTGTGTAGTACGTTGGCGCCCGAAATTGCTTCGGTATTTCCACGGGATAATCCCGAAGACAAGGCACTTTTCAATCTGCTCAAAAACAGCTACATGGATAGTCGGTACGCGGCGGGGTTCGCCGTTAATGAGGAAGCGGCTTGGGCACTTTATTATCGTGTATCCACCTTGCTGCGCATCGCGGGCGAGTTATGCAATAAGCGGATAGCAGAGCTCGAAGAGTGGGTAGGGACACCGCGGGCAACCGTTGTTTCCTGATAGGAAGGTAAGACACATATGTTCCATCCGGTACAACGATTTTTTCCCTATCTTATCCCAGGCTCCTCGCCGCATCTTGACCGCACTATTCATCTCGTAAACTGTCCACTGGATTGGCCAGCGCGGCCCTTATCGCTTGCCTGCTCACCGTGGCCAACGTAATCGCTACCGCCGCTAACCCGGCTACCGCAAACATCCACCACTGGATATCGATGTGGAAGGCGAAGTCGTCCAACCAGTTGTTCATACCCCACCATGCAACGGGTGAGACGATGACCACGGACAGAAGTACCAGTAGGACCGACCCGCTTGCAGTTGCGCAATACTACCCACACTTGCGCCCAGCACTTTTCGGATACCGATTTCCTTTACCCGTTGGCGCGCGGTGCAGGTGGAAAGTCCCAACAGGCCCAGACAAGAGATGAAGATGGCTATGCCGGCGAAGAGGTTGAACAGTAAGCCTGCACGCTGATCGGCCCGGTACTTGGCTTCGAACTGCTTGTCGACGAAGTTAAATTTCAATTTATTGCTTGTCAATACGTTACATTTGTGTAATTGACGGTTGGTGTTCGATTCCGAACACCCATTGTTCGTATACGGACAGTTGGGGCAGGTGAAACTTGCAATGTGTATAAATTTAAGTATATTTACACATAAAATATAAAATATGCGTACGAATATTGAATTGGATGACCAGTTGGTCAAACAAGCACTGCAAATCAGTAAGCTGAGAACAAAAAAAGACGTTGTGCATGAAGCCCTGAAACAATACGTCGCCACGTTGAAACGTAAACAGCTATTGTCGTTGCGCGGAAAAGGTACTTGGGAAGGTGATTTGGAGCAGTTGCGAAGTATATGAGAGAACCGCTAATCTTTGATACTTCGGTATGGATTGATTTCTTTAACAAAAAACCTACGCCAGAAGCTCATTTGTTGGAAGCGTACATCCTCGAGGATGGCGAAATATTCATTACCCCGACTATATTGCAAGAAGTTCTACAAGGTATACGCCACGACAATAAATACGAACAGATCAAGGATACGCTTTCCTATTTCAGACTATTGGAAATACCTGGTTATCAAGCGACTACCGGAACGGCCGAGTTGTTCCGGTCACTTCGAAAGCATGGCGTCACCATTCGCAAAAGCAACGATTGCTTAATTGCTTATTATGCCATATGGTATGATGTACCTCTTGTGCATGTCGATCGGGATTTTGATTTAATGGTGGGACATAGCGAATTATCCACATGGTCAGTTCGTCGCTAGCCATTATAGATCAGCCTTGCCCTTTTACGGTTGCAACAACTGTACCCTAAGGTACGATGCATGGGGGCCACCGTGGTAAATGCGGTGCGTGGCTTTGATGAAATCATCGTCCTTGGCCTGGTAAATATCGAGGAACTGCTGCGGATTACGGTCTACCAACGGGAACCACGAATTCTGTACCTGAATCATGATGCGGTGCCCTTTTTTGAAGGTATGCCCCACGTCGGGTAGATTATAACTTACCGAGGTGATTTCGCCGGGTACAAACGGCTCGGGATGCTCAAAACCATTACGGAACTTGCCCCGGAACACCTCGCCACGCACCATCATCTGGTAGCCGCTGAGGTTCTTACCATCATACCCTAGTCCCTCTACTGTGGTGTCTGCTGGATATTCGTCGATCAGTTTCACCACGTAATCGGCGTCGGTGCCTGTGGTCGACACGAACAGGTTGGCAACCAGCGGGCCGGCAAGGGTAATATCCGCTGTGAGCATATCGGATCGGTATACTTGCACATCTGGGCGCCGTGCAGCAAAACGCTGGTCATCCACCATGTACTCGCGCGTACGTTTTTGTTGTACGCCCGCTTGGTACGGCACGGGCGATGCGGGGTCACTCACATACTCGTCGTACCCTTCATTGGCTTCTTTTTCGAAGCCCAAGCTACCGTTTGCATGTAGGTACAACGTACGTTCCACGGTCTGGCGCGGCGGCCAGGTGTCAAAATGTTTCCATTCGTTGCTGCCCGAAATGAAGATGGTCGCATCGGCGGCATCGAAAGTCCCCTTGTCTTTTAAATAATAATTGAAAAACGGCAACTGTAACTGCCGTTGGTACCAAGCGCTCGTGGGCTTATTGAACCGGATGTCGCCAAAGAAATTACCGGTACTGCGTACCCATCCTCCATGGAACCACGGCCCCATTACCAAATAATTCGCGGCATCCGGGTTATTGGCCTCGATGGTCTTATACACCTCGAACGGACCAAAGGCATCTTCGGCGTCGAAGAAGCCACCCACGGTCATTACCGCTGGCTTCACGTCAGTAAGGTGTCGGGCAATTTCCCGCGCCCGCCAAAACGTATCGAGCGTGCCATGCTGCATAAGATCGTTCCAGAACCCAATGCTATCGCCGAAATAGCGCTCTTTTATATGCGGCAACGCGCCAAGCTCCAGAAAAAACCGGTAATTGTCCTGATAGTCAAACGACACGCCGCCATGGAACTGGTCGGGAGTCAACGGTACGGGTCTCGGTACGCCGAAACGGCTATAGAAATTAAAAGCATCCATCAAGAAGAATGCGCCGTTGTGGTGGAAGTCATCGCCCCGGAACCAATCGGTAACGGGCGCCTGCGGGGATGCCGCCTTCAACGCCGGATGTGCGCCGGGCAGTGCCGCAGTTGCATAGAAGCCCGGGTACGAAATGCCGTAGATGCCCGCACGGCCGTTGTTGTTCGGGATGTTTTTGAGCAGCCAGTCGATGGTATCATAGGTATCGCTACTTTCGTCAATATCCTTACGGCTGTTTTTCTGGGTTACATGGGGCCGGATATCTTCATACGTCCCTTCGCTCATCCATTTTCCACGCACGTCCTGGTAAACGAAAATGTATCCTTCGCGCGCAAACGCCGAGTCAGGGCCAAGGGTTGTTTTAAACTTGTCTTTGCCATATGGTGCCACGGTATAGGGGGTGCGGCTGATTAAAAACGGATACGGCTGGTTATGATCCTTCGGGATGTAAATCGATGTGAAGAGTTTTACGCCGTCGCGCATGGGGATGTACCGTTCAACCTTGGTGTAATGATGGCGGATATAATCGGCCTCTGTCGACTGGGCCACGGCGGCAGCACTATACAGTACAGCCGCCAAGACGAGAAGTATCAATTTGCGCATAAGACAGGTTTTTTACAAACTTAGTGATGTTGGCTTTTCTTCACAAGTATTTTTTCACAGAAACTGCCCTTTTGCACTGCCTTAATTTTTGCGTACTTTTAGCGCTCATTTTGACTGACGCTACATGAGCACAACAACGACGATTTCCTTGCAGGGTATGGTGTATGAAAAATACGCGGCGCTTTATGGCGCTACGCCGTTACTGGTCTGGTCGCCGGGCCGCGTGAACCTTATTGGTGAACATACGGACTACAACCGAGGGTTGGTGTTGCCTGCAGCGATAGATAAGCACATCATCGTGGCTATCGGTAAGCGCGCGGATAGTGCCATCCAGCTATACGCACTGGACCAGGGTGAGTCTTTCCAGGCGAACTTGGGTGCGCTGGGGCGCTCACCGCTACTGTGGCCAGACTATATCATGGGGGTCGTCCAGCAATTGCAGCGGCAGGACCACCATTTAGGAGGCTTCAACTTGGTTTTCGGTGGCGATATTCCACAAGGGGCAGGCCTCTCGTCTTCTGCGGCATTAGAATGCGCTACGGCATTTGCATTGAATGAGTTGTTTCACCTTGGCTTGTCCCGTCTGGATATTGCGCTTTCGGCGCAGAAAGCCGAAAATGAATTTGTGGGTGTAAAATGTGGGTTAATGGATCAATTTGCCAGCGTTTTCGGACAGGAACAACGGCTCATCAAGCTTGATTGTGCCGATTTTTCCTACGAATATATTCCATTCAACAACCCCGACCTGTGCATCGTGTTGTTTGATACCCAAGTGAAACATTCGCTGGCATCGTCGGCTTACAACGAACGCCGCGAACAATGCGAGCGTGGGGTGGCATTGATTCAGCGGCACCATCCGCATGTTAAAAGCTTGAGGGATGCAACCATTCGGCAGCTGGATGAACATGTGAAGCCGGCGGATGCCACCGTGTATAACCGTTGCCATTATGTCGTTTCGGAAATAAAACGCCTGCAAGACGGGTGCGACGACCTGAAAAAAGACGACTTCGCCACATTCGGCAAACGCATGTTTGAAACACACGATGGGCTCCAGCACTTATATGAAGTAAGTTGCCACGAGCTGGACATCCTGGTAGACCTGGTGCGCAATAATGATGCCGTGCTCGGCGCCCGCATGATGGGCGGTGGGTTCGGGGGCTGCACCATCAATTTGGTGAAGGTAGACCAGGTACAACGCGTGGTAGACACCGTTACTGCTGCTTACCATGAAAAAACAGGCCGGGATACGCAGGCATATATTGCCCATATTTCCGCCGGTACGGACGTGATTTTGAATGAGGATTAACTTAGTATACCCGATGATGATACCTTACAAGCTACCCGAGGAAGACCGATTCGAGCACCACATTGCAGGCAAACCCACCCACCTCGTCAGGTTGGAAAACAACCGCGGGATGGCCGTGGCCCTTTCCGACTACGGAGCCCGGGTTGTAGGGCTTCTCGTGCCCGATAAAGCGGGTAATCCCACGGACGTGGTGCTGGGGTTCGATAGCATACAGGGGTACCTCGCTGCCGATGAGATTTATCATGGGGTAACCGCGGGGCGATTCGCAAATCGCATCGCCAATGGCCGTTTTACCATTGAAGGCGAAACGTTCAGCATCCCGCCCAACAATGGCCCGAATGCTTTGCATGGGGGGGCTGGCGGTTTCCATACCCGGGTATGGGATCGACGTTTGGTTTATCACGAAAAGGTAGATTTCTATTACGTAGCTGCTGATGGTGAAGCGGGTTTCCCGGGCCGGCTTTCCGTGATGGTGAAGTATCGCCTTACCGACCATAATGAACTGGTCATCACCTATCGGGCCGAAACAGATAAGCCTACCGTGATCAACCTCACCAACCATGCATTCTTCAACCTCAACGGTGAGGGAAATGGAAACGTACTGGATCACATGCTATCCATCGCGGCCGATAAGTACCTACCTTGCGATGAATACCAGATACCAACGGGCGAATGGGCTGAGGTGGCGGGCACACCTTTTGACTTTACCACTGCCAAGCCGATTGGGAAGGACATTAACGTGGCTGACGAACAGTTGCGGATTGGCCATGGTTACGACCATAATTACATATTACGCCCGGCAACGGTGGCTGCCGGGGCCTCAATAGCGACCGTGGTGTCTCCCCTTACCGGCATTCGAATGGATGTGCATACTACCGAGCCCGGCGTACAGCTTTATACAGGTAATTTCCTGACAGGCAAAGACGTAGGGAAACAGGGTGAGCCGTATGCCAAGCACGGAGCATTCTGCCTCGAAACCCAGCACTTCCCCGATGCACCCAATCAACCGGAATTCCCGAGTACGTTGCTGCAACCGGGTCAGGTATTCCAGTCGGAAACAAGGTATCGGTTTTCGGTCATGAAATAGATCATCTTGAAGTAAATCGGGCGATTATCCCGCAACCAGGGCGTTTAATGCGCCGCGCACGCGGTCGAAACCGAAACGCTTCACCATGTGATCAAATGCCTGCCGAATTTCTGTGGTGCACAGGTTGCCTATGCTGCCTTCGTGGGTGTGGTTTACAACTTTCTGTGGGTTGAAGGTGCCATCCTCAATCGCCAGGCCGATGTTGCGGTACGCTTCGCGGAATGGGACACCCCTGAGCACCTCTTCATTAACTACCTCCACGCTGAATAAATAGTCGTACTTGGGATCATCGAGTATGTTCTTTTTGATTTCGATGTGTTCAAGCATAAACGTGGTGATTTCCAAGCATTCATTGAGCGATTGGAAGGCGGGAAACAGGTTCTCCTTGAGCAACTGTAAGTCGCGGTGGTAACCCGAAGGCAGGTTGGTCGTCATCAGTGCAATCTCATTCGGCAGTGCTTGTATCTTGTTGCACCGTCCGCGTACCAACTCAAACACGTCTGGATTTTTCTTGTGCGGCATGATGCTAGACCCCGTGGTGAGGTGGTCTGGAAACGAAATAAACCCGAAATTCTGATTGATATAGAGGCACACGTCCATGGCAAATTTAGCGAGTGTGGCAGCGATAGCACTCATCCCCTGCGCGAGGATACGCTCGGTTTTCCCCCTGCCCATCTGTGCGTATACCACATTATAGTTGAGGTCGTCGAATCCAAGTAGGTCGGTCGTCATCCGGCGGTCGAGGGGAAATGACGAGCCATAACCGGCGGCAGATCCCAATGGGTTTTTGTTGCATACGGTCCAAGCGGCGTGCAGCAATGCAAGGTCGTCTACCAAACTTTCGGCATACGCGCCAAACCAGAGCCCGAATGAAGATGGCATGGCAATCTGCAGATGTGTGTAACCGGGCAATAACACGGTCTTATGGGCTTCGCTTAACATGGTAAGCCTATCGAACAGGGCTTGCGTATGTTTAACAAGCGTTTCTATTTCCGTACGGAAGTACAGCTTCAAGTCCACAAGCACCTGGTCATTGCGCGAACGGCCGCTGTGGATTTTTTTGCCCGCATCGCCAACACGTTGGGTAAGCAGCAACTCCACCTGCGAATGGACATCTTCCACACCGTCGTCTATCGTAAATGTCCCCGAAGCAACCTCCCCATACAACTCCCGCAGGCCAGCCTGAACAGCAGCAAGGTCCGGACTATCCAGCAAGCCGATGCTGTGCAGCATACGTGTGTGGGCCAGCGAACCCAAAATATCGGCCGCAGCAAGTTTTAAGTCCAGCTCGCGGTCATTGCCTACGGTAAAGCGGTCCACAAAGGCGTTCACGTCCGTATTTTTTTGCCAAATCTTCATCTGTTAGCTAAAATCTAAATTCAACGCCAAACTTAGCAAAATGCTCTGTATTCATATGCATGGTGGTGGTAATTTCATCGTGTACCAACATCCGGTGGTTCCTTGGTAGGGCATGCATGCCTCCGAAATACACGGAAACACCCGGTTGGATTTTTGCAGTGAGTGTTTACTCACTTATTTTTAAAAAAAAGCTTTGCAGGTATCGTTTATATTGTTACGTTTGTAACCAACAAAGGGGAAAATGGTTTGATTCAAACGCCTTTAGCCTTGATTACATAAGGTGAGTGAATCATGAATTACTCGATATTGTAAACATAAATTAGTGGTAGACATCCGGGTCTTAAAACTGGAGAAACACGCTAACTGATTATAAACCTATTTTTTTGATGTTTAATTTTAAGCAAAAGAGACGGCGCTAAGGTGAGGGATTTGGCGTCGTTTTTTTGCTTCAATCAATCCCTGCGCGTAGCCATCCGGCGCCTTACCTTACTTAAGAATTCGGGGGTCATTCCGAGGTATGATGCAATATAATGCTGCGGCACCCGCAAAGCAATTTTGGGATATTGCTTAATGAACTCGACATACCGCTCTTCGGCGGTTTTGGCAATGGTGCGGATAAGTCTACGCTCCACGGCCGACAGGTGGCGCTGGATCATCAGGCGGAATACACGTTCAAATTGGGGTACACGGGCCAGCAGCTCCTCCTTGCTGGTAGGGTTGAGCGTGAGCAGCTCACTGTCCTCAATCGTTTCGATGTAAAGCAGTGAGGGTGTGCGGTCATGGAAACTGCCGATGTCACTCACCCACCAATCTTCCACGGAAAACTGCAAGATGACCTCGCTGCCGTTTTCATCGATATAAAAGGTACGCAGGCAGCCACTGGCGATGTACGCCTCGAAATTGCAAATTTCGCCTTCGCGTAGCAGGAGCTGCTTTTTCTTGATCGACTTGGGTTTGAGCAGGTCGTTGAATACCGCCATGTCTTCGGGCGAAAAGACGCCGCAGCGATTGACGTAGTCATTGATGGTGGTGAACATAACCTTAAAACCCCACGCTTTTCAATCGAAGTCCGGCGGTTTCGTCCAAACCCGTTATGAGGTTCATGTTCTGCACGGCCTGGCCACTGGCGCCCTTGAGCAGGTTGTCTACAATACTGGTGATAAGTAGTTTGCCGCCATGTTTTTCGACCTGCAAAATGCATTTGTTTGTATTAACCACCTGTTTGAGGTCGATGTTGGTGTCGCTAATGTGCGTAAAAGGATGTTCCGCATAGTATGCGCGATAATGCGCACGCGCATCGTCTTCACTAAGATGGCAATCCAAATAAATCGCCGATAGGATGCCCCGTGGGAAATTGCCACGCTGGGGGATGATGTTGATGCGCTGCATGGCCCGCTGTAACAGGGGTTCATCCCCGCCGGGGAGGAAGCCGGGTTGCAGCTGCGTCAGCGATTCGCTAATCTCCTGAAGGTGTTGGTGCGAAAAGGCCTTATAGATCGACAGGTTGCCGCTGCGCCAGCTGAAGTGGGAAGTGGCCGTTGGCCGTTGGCCCGCGCCCGTTGATCCCGTGGTGGCATTGATATGGATTTCCTCCGTGAGGAGGCCCGCTGTCGCCAGCGGAAGCAGGGCCAATTGGATACCCGTGGCAAAACAGCCCGGATTGGCAATATACTGGGCCTGCCGGATGGCTTCGCGCTGTAATTCGGGCAGCCCGTAGATGAACGATTGCCCTTGGTACGCCCTGTTGGCGCTCAGCCGGTAGTCTTGCGAAAGGTCGATGATTTTAACATGCGGGGCAATGGTGTTGGCCTCTAGGAATTTTCGCGAGTCGCCGTGGCCCACGCAAAGAAACAATACATCAATGTCGTCATGGTGATTCTCGGAAAACCGCAGGTCGGTATCGCCGAGCAAATCGCTATGCACGTCAGATACCCTGTTGCCCGCATTGCTGCCGCTATGGGCAAACACAATGTCCACATGTGGATGGTGGATGAGTATCCGCAATAATTCACCCCCGGTATAACCCGCCGAGCCGATAATGCCTATTTTAATTTTATCCATCTACCTACCTCCATTCACTTTATGCCAGATGGATACCTGGTTGCCGAATATCTTGGAGAAACCTTTCACATCATCCCCGCTCCAGGTGTTGTTCATCTCGCCGTAGCTGCCGAATGCGTTAGACATCAGGTCGTGCGTCGACTCGATGCCGATGACGGTGAACCGGTAGGGGTGCAGCTCGACGAAGACTTCGCCCGACACGGTCTGCTGCGCGTTTTGCAGGAAGGCTTCGATATCGCGCATGACGGGGTCGTGCATTTGTCCTTCGTGCATCCAATTGCCATAGAAAGCGGCCAACTGATCTTTCCAACTCAATTGCCATTTCGTTAGCGTATGCTTCTCGAGCGTGTGGTGCGCTTTGATGATGATAAGGGGCGCCGCCGCTTCAAAGCCGACGCGACCTTTAATGCCGATGATGGTATCGCCCACATGGATATCACGGCCAATACCATAGGGTTGTGCAATCGCTTGCAGCGCTTGGATAACCTTCACCGGACCAAGCCGATTGCCATCCAATGCCACCGGCTCGCCATTTTCAAAGGTTAGGGTAATGCGGCGCGGTTCCGTTGCTGTCACTGGCGTCGGCCAGGCATCTTCCGGCAGTGTTTCGTGCGAGGTGAGCGTTTCCTTTCCGCCCACCGACGTACCCCATATGCCCTTGTTGATCGAATACTTGGCCTTTTCCGCATTGAATTCAACGCCATGTTTGTGAAGGTACTCGATTTCTTCCTCACGGCTCAATTTAAGGTCGCGGATGGGGGTGATGATCTCCACATCGGGGATGATCGTGTTGAAGATCATGTCGAACCGTACCTGGTCGTTGCCGGCGCCGGTACTGCCATGTGCCACATATTCTGCGCCGATTTTCTTGGCATAATTCGCAATGGCTGTTGCTTGGCTTACCCGTTCTGCACTGACCGATAGGGGGTAGGTAGCGTTTTTCAGCACATTGCCAAAAATGAGGTATTTGATGCTACTGTCGTAATAGTTTTCCGTTTCATCCACCACGGCATGCGACTTGACACCCAATGCATAAGCGCGTTTTTCGATTTGCGCAAGTTCTTCTGCGGAAAAACCACCGGTGTTGACAATCACCGAATGGACTTCCAGTCCGCGGTCTCTTGAGAGGTAAATACAGCAAAACGAGGTGTCTAACCCACCACTAAACGCTAATACGACTTTCTTCATTTATCTATTTGGTTTCAATTACTTAATTTATACCGTCTTCGGATGCCGGGCAATAAACGCCGTTACCATTTTCTTGGTAGACTTCCACAGCTTCGCTTCAATCCTTTTCAGCAACGACGATTTTTTCGTGATCTGTTTCAGCCGTTCTTTGGCTTTGGCTTTCATTTCAATCCGTTCCCGGAGCTCCTTTTCTTTTTCCACCGGGTCCCAGAGCATCGCTGTGCACATGCAATTTTTGCGCTGCTTCATGGTCAGGATGTCATAGTTAACACAACTTTGGCAACCCTTCCAGAACTCCTCATCTTGGGTAAGCTCCGCATAAGTTACGGGTTCATAGCCCAAATCGGAATTGATTTTCATCACGGCCAAGCCCGTGGTGAGACCGAATATCTTCGCTTTGGGGTATTTTTCCCTGGAGAGCTCGAAGATACGTTTTTTTATGGCCTTGGCCAAGCCGACCTTCCGGAATTCCGGATTGACCACCAAGCCGGAGTTGGCCACAAAGTCGCCATGGCTCCAGGTTTCGATGTAGCAAAACCCCGCCCACGCCTTGTCGGCTTTGCGCAGTGCAATAACCGCTTTGCCCTCTCGCATTTTGTTGGCTACATACTCCGGGCTGCGCCGGGCGATACCCGTTCCGCGGGCTTTGGCAGATTCTGCCATTTCGTCGCATATCTGCTGGGCGTAATCGACATACGCTTCGGTAGCTGGGATGATATTAAAGTCTGAAAGTTCCATTGGAATAACGACCCCGAAAATTGAAAACAAACAACCTGAGTTGTGTTCTATGGTTTAAATAACTTAACAATAACACGGATTGATCTGTACGGATGGACTTCTTATCGTACATTTATCGGAGAGGTATGCCCCTTATTAAGCCCGGGGCAATATGGGTCGTCGGAACCGGAGGACCGGCCTTTCGGCTGTTGACAGTTCACAAAAAAAGCACATCGTGCGATGCTGGAAGCAAGGCACGGCAGATAGAGCTATCATATTTTTTGTGTTCATCCTATTCGTATACAGCGTCGTGCTGCAATTAAGGTGCCAAATATAATGAAAATATTTTTAATTATTTGTCGTATTTTTTGTGTTTTTGTTTTTCCGTCCGTGTCCTGTTTCGCACCGGAAGAACGAAAACGCAAAAATACAGCGAAACAAAAAACAAATTTACGACCTTTGCCACATGACAGGGACGAGCTGGTTTTTTATCTTGATTTTTGCGATACCTCTCATCGCCTTCCTTTTTTGGTTGATGAAGCAAGACCGCCGAAAGGGGATTTGGGGTATTATTATCGTGGTGCTGCTCGTTATCGGCGCGGTAGCAGCTTCTATCCGGGCGAGCAAAAATGCCGTCCAGAATTTCGAGGAGCGGAAAAAAGAAGCACAGGAAAACAGTACGTCGGCGGTTAGCCCGTGACGGGCCATTAAACCTTTTGCTCCAATCATCATCAAAAGAACGATACACTAAAGCACCCATCAATAATTTAACTAAGTTTGCCCCACACACTAAAATAAGCACACAATATGGCGTTTTCAAAATTGCGCAGCGCACTTCTCCTCATCCTGTTCCCTATCGTTTCTTTCGGACAGACAAAAGATACCCCACCGGCAAACTGGTTCAATCTCGATTATGAACGCGACGGCGTGATGGGCATAAGTACGGAAAAGGCCTATGAGGAACTGCTTAAGGGTAAGAAAAGCACCACCGTGGTGGTAGCCGTAATCGATGGGGGTGTAGACGTGAACCACGAGGACCTGAAAGATGTCATCTGGATCAACGAGAAAGACAGTGCCGCCACCGGCACGGATGAAGATGGCAATGGCTATATAAATGATAAGTTCGGCTGGAATTTCATTGGCAACGCCAATGGCGAGAATGTCCACTACGATAACCTGGAAGTGACACGCCTTATCAGGGATCTCGAACCCAAATACGTTTCGGTATTGCCCAGTACACCGATGGACGGGGAAGAGCGTCGGGAATTTGCCGAATACCAGAAAATGGTAACCTATTATGCGAATAAAACGCAGGAGGCCCACCTCGGCCAAGCGAGCTATACCGGCCTAAAGCGTATGGTAGATACGATGGTAGCACGGATCGGGAAAGAGAAGCCAGCGCTGGCCGATTTCGAAAATTACAAGGCTGAAGGCGATCTCGAAAAAATGGCCTTGCGGATTGTCAAGAAAGAATTGAAAGACGAACCGGACTTCAGTATTTTCTACACGGACCTGGAGGATGGTGTGGAGCATTTTAACAACCAGGTCAATTACCACCTCAACAAAGCGTTTGATCCGCGGCATATTGTAGGAGATGATTACGAAAACAGCCACGAGCGCTACTATGGCAATGCCGATGTAACCGGACCCGATGCCGAGCACGGCACCCACGTGGCGGGTATTATCGGTGCCGTACGTTCCAACGATACCGGTATCAAGGGCGTGGCAGACAATGTGCGCATCATGGTACTGCGCACGGTGCCCAACGGGGATGAGCGGGATAAAGATGTGGCCAACTCCATCCGTTATGCGGTGGAGAATGGGGCGAAAGTGATTAACATGAGTTTCGGCAAGGCATTCGTAAAGGACAAACAGGCTGTTGACGATGCCGTACGATTTGCCATCGAGAACGATGTGCTCCTTATCCATGCCGCCGGGAACGAGGGCCAGGATAATGATGCCAACCCAAATTTCCCCAACCGGAACTTCGTCGATAGCTTGGGGATCAACAAAGGCGAGGCGACCGCATGGATAGAAGTGGGCGCGTCGCAATGGAATAACGACAGCGAACTCGTCGCGTCGTTTTCGAACTATGGGCGGCGGTCGGTGGATGTGTTCGCCCCGGGCGTGAAGATCCATTCCACCATGCCGGGGTCTACTTACAAAGACCAACAAGGTACTAGCATGGCGTCTCCCGTTGTTGCCGGCCTCGCTGCGCTGATACGCTCTTATTACCCGCAACTGCCCGCCGTAGAAGTGAAGCGCATCATCATGCAGTCCGTTACACGGGTAGACCAACGAGTGAAAGTGGCGGGCCCCGATGGGCGCAATATGCGGGTATCCATGAATGATATCTGTGTAACCGGTGGCATTGTCAACGCATACCGTGCGGTGCAGCTAGCGGAGCAAGCGGTTGAAGGGCGGAAGAAAAAATAAATGCGTACGTTCGATTAAGCATACTAATTCGTTGGTAGTGGCGTTATATACCATATAACTAATATGCTTATGACAGAAACGTATACACGCGCCATCCCCCAACGTGAGGTCACCAAGAAATTGCAAAACGATGTTATCCGGTTGGATGCCGATGACCAATTGTTTTACGACATGCTTAAAAGTGAACTGGACGCGTTGCTCCGGCAGCCGCAAGCTGGAACCATCAGTAAGATCAGGTCGTATTCCCGTACCCAGCGCGCGTCATTGATGTAAGAGGGGAACTACCAACATGCTTAAAAAAGAACGCTACCAGGCTTTTGTGGCGTATTTCTCTACGCACAATCCAGATGCCCAAACGGAATTGAATTACCGGAATCCGTACGAGTTGCTGGTGGCGGTTATTTTGTCTGCACAGTGTACGGATAAACGAATCAATCAAGTGACCCCGGCATTGTTCGAGCGGTTTCCCGAAGCGGAAAGCCTTGCCGCAAGCCACCCAGATGAGGTTTTTACATATATACGCAGCGTAAGTTATCCGAATAACAAGGCCAAGCATTTGGTGGGCATGGCCAAAAAGCTGGTTGGCGAATTCGGCGGTGTGGTGCCCCAATCCGTAGAAGACCTCCAAAAACTACCGGGTGTGGGTCGCAAGACCGCAAACGTCATTGCTTCCGTGGTATACAATGCGCCGGCCATTGCGGTGGATACACATGTGTTCCGGGTAGCTAACCGAATTGGTTTGACCGATCGGGCGAAAACACCCCTGGCTGTCGAGAAGCAGTTAGTGAAATATTTACCGGAAGAAACCTTGGCGATTGCCCACCATTGGTTAATTTTACACGGCAGGTATATCTGTGTGGCCCGGAAACCCAAATGCGAGCAATGCCCGATCACGTGGATGTGCAGGTATTACGAGAAAGTGGTTGGGCCGAAGTTGGGGATAGGGAATGTAAAAACGAAAAAAATTAGTAAATAAAAATAAAATAAGTTACCTTTGATGGATAAATTACTAATAAAATGAGTAGCCAAGAAAAACTGAAAGCCCTGCAGCTGACATTGGATAAGCTGGAAAAGTCATACGGGAAAGGTGCCGTGATGAAGTTAGGAGATTCGGCGGTGGAGCCAATTGACTCGATATCAACAGGGTCGATCGGCCTGGACATCGCGTTGGGAATCGGCGGGGTACCCAAAGGCCGGGTTATCGAAATATATGGTCCGGAATCGTCGGGTAAAACCACCCTAGCCACGCACATCATCGCCGAAGCGCAGAAAAAGGGCGGAATTGCGGCTATCGTCGACGCGGAGCATGCATTCGATAAATATTATGCACGTAAACTTGGTGTGGATATCGATAATCTGTTGATTGCACAGCCCGATAATGGGGAGCAAGCATTGGAAATTGCCGATAACCTGATCCGCTCCGGCGCAATCGATGTGATCGTTATCGACTCGGTGGCAGCCTTGGTTCCCAAAGGGGAGATCGAAGGCGAGATGGGAGATTCGAAGATGGGATTGCAAGCCCGGCTGATGTCACAAGCGTTACGCAAGCTTACCGGCACCATCTCCAAAACCAATTGCTGCTGTATCTTCATCAACCAGTTGCGGGAGAAGATTGGAGTTATGTTCGGTAATCCAGAGACCACCACGGGAGGTAACGCCCTTAAGTTTTATGCTTCCGTTCGCCTTGATATCCGCCGCATGGCACAAATCAAGGATTCGGACGAAGTGGCAGGAAACCGAGTGAAGGTGAAGATTGTGAAGAACAAAGTGGCACCACCTTTCCGCATCGCTGAGTTTGATATCATGTTCGGCGAGGGGATTTCCAAAGCGGGCGAAATCATTGACCTGGGTGTCGATTTCAATATCATCAAGAAGTCCGGTTCCTGGTTCAGCTATGGCGATACCAAGCTCGGTCAAGGGCGTGATGCGGTGAAAGCACTGCTATTGGACAACCCTGATTTGATGGACGAATTGGAAACCAAAATAAAGGCAGAGGTAACTGCTGAGAAACTGGAAGAGCTGTAAATGCCGGTTTTCAGAGCGCTTGCACTCATTTAACAAAAATTTAACACTTGCCCTGCCCTTTCGGCACGGAAGTTGATTAACTAGTAATGTAAAATTGTCTTTTCATAATTTAGGTTTATAATTGGTTAGTTAGAAGGCCCTGATTCTCCCCGTTTCAGGGCCTTTCTTTTATGCCTTCTGCTATGGGATTTTACTGGATCAACGCCTGCTTATAACTTCTTGTCAATAAGGCGGGCTAACGACTTGCCCGTCTTTGCAAACCCTTCGGCGATCCGGTCGTTCGTATTGGGTATGCCCACAAAAGCGATATCGCCAGGGGCTTTATCCGCTTCAATGGCCAAGAGTACATTATCGGGGTTGCCAGATTCGACAAAATGCAACAAGGTGCTGATTTTGGCATGCTGTTTCATCACTCCCCCGAACCAGCCCGGGTAAATCCATGTGGCCTTCACAATGAGGGTATAGGGGGTACTCCCTTCGGTAACGAAAGTGAGATTTGCCTTATCCGAATTTTCAGTGGCTATCGCCGTGAATTTTTCCAGAAAGTGTTCGTTTTTAAACGACTCCCAGTCCTTGACCCAATTGGCAGACTCGCCAGGCTCCTTCTCCTCAATCTCTTTGATCCGCCTATCGACGTATTGCTCCTCAGTGAGATGCTCGTTATAAAACGTCACTTCACTGAAATCCAATTGGGTCATAATGGTTTCCTGGCCCTCCAAGAAGCTGAAATCGCCAGAGATAACCTTCATCTTTTGTGCGAACCCGAGCGTAACAATGAGCATTGAGGTTGCTGCCGTACCGATTAATTTTTTCATGGTGCTTTGTATTTAATTTATATATTGGTGTCGCTAAGGTAATTGTTTTCCCGGACATGCCAAACTAGTTTACCCGGGTATTTAGGTGTTGCAAATACGTAAACTGATTAATTGTGAAAAGCATCCGATCCATTTTCTTCCTATTGCCACTATTTTTAACGACCATTTCAATGGGCCAGCAGCAACAGATGGCTGATTCTATCAAGACGGTCATCACGGATGTGCTTCGCGATAAGACCTTGCGCGACGCGGAATGGGCGCTCGGTCAGCAGCCCGAGACGGTCACCGCCAGTATCGCGCACCGCAGCACGGGCAGCAGGCACGACTTTTACTCCGAGGGCGACTATTGGTGGCCGGATCCCACCAATCCCGATGGGCCCTATGTCCGCCGGGATGGTGTAACCAATCCCGACAACTTCATCGACCACCGTTTGGCCCTCATCCGTTTCAGCCGGGTGGTGGGCGCGCTCGTATCTGCATGGAAACTTACCGGCGATGATATATACATCGACCATGCATTAAAGCATGTATCAGCCTGGTTTATCGATGCCGAAACACGGATGAACCCCTCGCTCCAGTATGCACAGGCGATCAAAGGGAGGGTTACGGGACGAGGTATCGGCATCATAGACACCATACACCTCATCGAAGTGGCTCAGGCACTGGGTATACTGGCTGACGCAGGAGTGCTTGCCGAAGGGATGCTCCACGATACCCGATCGTGGTTCGACGAATACCTCGCATGGCTCACTACCCATCCCTATGGCATCGATGAGATGAATGCCGAAAATAACCATGGTACCTGCTGGGTAATGCAGGTGGCGGCTTTTGCGCGCTACACCGGTAATAGCGCCCTTATTGAACAATGCATCGAACGTTATAAAACCATACTGCTCCCCCAGCAAATGGCCGACGATGGCAGCTTTCCATTGGAGATCGCGCGGACCAAACCCTACGGTTATTCACTCTTTAACCTAGATGCCATGGCGACCATCTGCCAATTGCTCTCCACACCGGCGGATAATCTGTGGGAATACACAACAACGGCAAACCGCTCCATAAAAAAAGGCATTCATTACTTATTGCCCTATGTGCAGCATAAAAGAAACTGGCCTTTCGCGCAGGATGTGATGTATTGGGATCAATGGCCCGTGGCGCAGCCATTCCTTTTTTTGGGCGCTTTGGCGTACCATGATACCGCCCTGTTGGATGCCTGGGCGGCATTGGGCCATGACCCGACCGATGGTGAGGTCATACGTAATCTTCCGCTCCGATATCCCTTGTTATGGCTATAAGCATTTTTTCCATGATATAGACAACCAATTCATTTTGACCATGCAAAAAATAAGTTATTCCATTATCGTATTCCTGGTACTGTTCAGTGGCCACATCGCAAGGGGCCAAATGCAGCTAGCCGTCCGTGGCTTCTGCATCGCGGCGCCAAGTCCCGATCGCCTGCGCGATTTCATTAAATTTATCGACGAAGAACTGGCCCCGCGTGGTGTCAATACCTTGGTATTGCGGATAGATCACAATTATGCGTTCGAGCGTCGGCCCGAACTCCGCAGCGATAATCCGCTGTCAAAGAAAGAAGTGAAGCAGTTGGTGGCGATCTGCCGGAAACACCATATACGGATCATCCCCCAGATTAACCTGCTGGGCCACCAATCGTGGGCCGGGCAATTGGGAAAATTGCTCGAGGTCTATCCACAGTTTGATGAAACACCACACGTGCGCATGCCTGAAGTATACGCATGGCCCAACTCAGATGGTTTGTATTGTAAAAGCTATTGCCCATTGCACCCCGAGGTGCACAAGGTGGTTTTCGATCTGGTGGATGAAATCTGCGACGTTTTCGAGGCCGATGCCTTTCATGCCGGTATGGACGAGGTCTTTTACATTGGCCACGACAGCTGCGCGCGCTGTGGCGGACGAGATAAGGCCGAACTGTTCGCCAATGAAGTAAACAGGATAGCCAACCACCTCGATCAACGCGATCGCCAATTATGGATTTGGGGCGACCGCCTCATCGATGGTAAGACCACCGGTATCGGTATGTGGGAGGCAAGCATGAACAGTACCCACCGCGCTGTGGACCTTGTCGATAAGAACGTGATGATCTGCGATTGGCATTACGATCAACCGGTGCAAACAGTGGTGTATTTTGCGATGAAAGGGTTTTCGGTGGTCACGTGCCCTTGGAAAAAAGGTGCGGTGGCCAGCGCGCAGTTGCAGGACATGGTTCGTTTCCAAGAACATGCTACCGATGAGGTGGCCCCGCGCTATCGGGGCATGATGCAAACCGTATGGAGTGGCGCAGGCTCCTTTCTCGATGAATTCTACGGAAAGGAACCGGCGGGTGATGAAAGCGAAGTGGCTTGTTTCAAGGCCCTGTTTGCTGAAATCGGAAGGCATTAGGCCAGCTGTTGGGCAAACGTCAGATTATGGCGCGGCCCGGCGGGGCTAACGGGAATTCCAAGATTAATCCCTAACTTTGTGGCTATGATTGAACTCCCCGTGATTCCAGCAAGTCAATTGCCGCGCAAGCCCGATTGGTTGCGCGTGAAGCTGCCGGTAGGTAAGGAATACCGGCACGTGCGTAGTTTGGTAGACGAGCATAAGCTGCATACCATATGCGAGAGCGGTAATTGCCCCAATATGGGCGAATGCTGGGGGGCAGGCACGGCTACGTTCATGATACTCGGTAATATCTGCACCCGTTCTTGCTCCTTCTGCGCCGTTGCTACAGGCCGGCCGCTGGCGGTCGATTGGGACGAGCCCAACCGGGTGGCCCAGTCGGTGAAGCTTATGGAAGTGAAGCACTGTGTCATCACGTCGGTCGATCGCGACGACCTCAAAGACGGAGGTTCTGCGGTTTGGGCCGAGACCGTAAATGCCATCCGCCGGGAAAGCCCGGACACGACACTTGAAACACTTATCCCCGATTTCAAAGGGAATTGGGAGAACCTTGATCGGGTACTGGCCGTGCGCCCGGAAGTTGTTTCACACAACTTGGAGACTGTACGTCGCCTTACGCGCGAAGTGCGTATCCAAGCCAAGTACGACCGCAGCCTCGAATGCCTGCGTCGCATTTCCGCCGCGGGGTTGCGTACCAAGTCGGGCATCATGCTTGGCTTCGGTGAAACCGAGGCGGATGTCATTGAAGCGATGACCGACTTATATGAGGCCGGTGTACATATCCTTACGCTCGGACAGTACCTGCAGCCCACCAAGGCGCACCATCCGGTGGTGGAATGGATTACGCCCGAACAATTCAAGTACTACCAGGAAGTGGGATTGCGTATGGGCTTCAAATATGTAGAGAGCGGTCCGCTGGTGCGGTCGTCATACCACGCCGAAAAGCATCTGTTTGATATGCAGTGAAACTGCCGCCGCAAACCATCGAGGAGCATGGAAGAAGTTTTCGTACAGACACCACTTGGAATCACCGCTATCAAGGGCGATGAGGATGGGATCGTTGCGGTTTCCGTGCTGAAGGACGATACAATAAAGCCATCCCAACATATCCCCGGTGCATTGACGGATGCCGTCCGCCAACTCGAAGCGTATTTCACCGGAACCCGGCAAACATTCCAGCTCCAGCTCAACCTGAAAGGAACGGATTTCCAAAAAAGCGTTTGGTTGGAGCTCCTCAAGATACCTTACGGGAAAACAATATCCTACCTAGAGCTATCACGGCGCCTTGGTGATGTTAAAGCGATACGGGCGGCGGCTGCCGCCAACGGACAGAACCCCCTCTGGATCGTTGTGCCCTGCCACCGCGTGATCGGTAGCGATGGGTCGCTCACCGGATACGCCGGCGGCCTATGGCGCAAAAAATGGCTGCTGGAGCATGAGAACCCCTATAAGCAACAAACGTTATTTTAATAACCCGTGACCTTTTTCCGGCGATCTGAAGAAAAGAATAAAATTGCCTTAAAATGTTAGGAATCCTAACTATATTTGTTACGGTAATAATGCCACCAACTGTTTTAAACTTATTGACATGAGTAAATCAATTTTTTATCATGCAGGATGTCCGGTATGCCTAAGTGCTGAGCATGACATCATCGATCTTATCGGGGCCCCCAATGTGGAAGTGGTGCATATCGGTGAAGACAGGTCCCGCATTGCGGAGGCGGAGCATGCAGGGGTGAAATCAGTGCCTGCGCTGGTAACGCCCGGTGGGAATGTATTGCATATCAACTTTGGGGCCTCTATGGCAGATGTAAAGGGTTAAAATTTGCCCCGCAGCGTTAGGATTTCTATCTTTGCGGGGCAATTGCATACCTTGTATCCAGATGAGTATATCGCCTTTTGACCTTTCGAACCAGAACAGCGGTGTCGAGGGTAAGATTATCGCCGCTTTGGAAAGGGTTTCACAAGCTTTCCGTGTTTTGCTTTGGAATGAAAGCAAGGAGCTTTCACTAAGCCCAATACAGGTTCAGGTCTTGATATTCTTATTGCACCACAGCGATGAGAAAAGAAAGATAAGCTACTTGGCCAACGAATTTAACATGACTAAAGCGACGATCAGCGATGCTGTGAAAGCACTTGATCAAAAGGGACTGATCACCAAAACCCATGAGCCGAACGATACCCGGAGTTACACCATCGGACTATCGTCTAAAGGGATGGAAGTTGCCCGTAAGACGGCGACATTTACCACTGAGATCCAAACCCCCATTGACGCGTTGCGTCCGCACGACAAAGAAAATCTGCTATTGAGCTTAATCGGTATCATCCATCATCTCAACCAAACGGGCATAATCACCATACAACGGATGTGTTTAACCTGCGCCCACTATCGTCCCCATCAAGGGGATGCCAAGCACTACTGCCAGCTACTGAACAGGAAACTGGTAGATAGTGAACTACGGATAGACTGCCCGGATCACGTGGTTATTTGAGCTGCCTAACCATGGGCTTTTGGTGGCGTTAGCATACCGCAGTATACACTGTCGGAAATACTATCGGACAGCGTGTCGAAAAACGATGCATACACATGTACGGGCTTTTCCATCGCGTGCAATTGATTTATTTCCAGGGTTTCCGGTCCATCCCTTCGTTCAGCGCCACTCTGCCTGAAATAGCGAAATAGGTCACCGTCACATTGCAACACACTATGAGCCTATCACTACCCCAAGCACGCCCCGGGTGCTCCGCGAAATCAGTACTTTCTCCGGATGGACAAATGTCCCACCCGGCTTCCGTAGGTTAAAAAGTTAACCCCTTATATAATACCTGTTATATCTTTGTTTAAACCCTATTAAATGGGTGTATTCCAAATTGTCGCCTACATAGATTGGTTTCATTGCTTATATGCAGCAGACACCATCCACTGGGTAGCAACAAAGTCATGTTATTGGGTTGCTGAGCGGACAAAATTTAATCGAACTCAAGTTAGGAGTACGCGGGCAGATGTTTATGGTACGCCGAAACATTTTGATTCCGCGGCATATGTATGATGTTCCTACTCACAACAAGTATGTCCGAGTGGATAACAACTTTCATGTGGCGCGCTTTAAACCTCAAACGCGGCGGGATAAGTTTGTTGTGCCGAGCTAGATGCATTTTGTGCCGCATAACAATTATGTTGTTGTTCACAACAGTTTAAAAGTACGCCGGAAGAAGCATGTTGTGCGGCATAAGAATGATGTTCCGGCGCATAAGAAAGATGTTCCGCGGCATAACATGTATGTTTCTAGTCAGAACTGTTTTCATGTGCCGCACTTGAAGGTTCATGTGCTCCGGAACAAACTTATAGCGACGCGGTACAAGTATATTCTGCCGCATAAGCATGATAAAGCGCGGCGGTTTAATAATGAACCGCTGCGCATGAGGTTGCGTTTCGTGTACAAGAAAGCTCTTCGTGTCTATTCCTCGTGTCACTTTTGGGGGCCTTGAGTTACTATCGGTTATTTTTTTGCGGGCCGATGCCGATGAGGACATCGAACAGCGACCTGCAACTAGGGATAGGTTCCGGTTGTAATACTCAATTACATGGTTTACGGCAGTCTGTTTGCGACCTGATTTCATTAATTTGTTTTGAATTGCACCCCTATTAAATTTGACAAACGATTATTCCATTCTTTATTTGTAGTTTTGGACAACACGATTTGGCCAGGGAAGTCGCGCATGCAATTAGCGGTAGATGTCAAGTAAAATCATCATTGCCGGTGGCACAGGAGCTTTGGGAACGTTGCTATCTAAGGCGTATAGCGAACTAGGTTGGGAGGTTGTGGTGCTGGGCCGCTCGGAATCCCCAATGTTGCGAAAAGCGAGGTATATCCGGTGGGATGGCCGTAGCCTAGGCGATTGGGCGGGAGAACTGGATAGTGCAACGGCCATACTGAACTTAGCGGGCCGACCGGTTGATACGCGATTTACAGCCAAGAACAAGCGGGAAATATTGCAGTCAAGGGTACTGACAACAACGGTGATCGGCGAGGCTATTGCCCGCTGCCCGACCCCGCCCGAGGTGTGGATAAACGCCGGTGGGATTTCGATTTTCGAACCGTCCTCGGTGTTGATTAACGAAAACGACGTGCCCGATGGCATGGGATTCCTCGCATGGGTTTCCCGGCAATGGGAAGCATCTTTCGCCGATGCGGATACCCCGACTACAAGAAAGGTACAACTTCGGATGGGTTCCGTGCTGCTGTCGAAAGGGGGAATGCTCGCCCCACTGGTTAAGTTAGCGAAGCTGGGTTTGGGAGGGACCGTCGGGCCGGGGAACCAGTATGTGTCGTGGATACATGAGGGCGACTTCGTGAAGTTGATCGATTGGTTAGTCGCCCGGAAATCAATAATGGGCGTTATACATGCCTGCAGTCCGAACCCGGTAAAGAACGAAACCTTTATGCGTGCCTTGCGAAAAAGAATAAATGCTCCTATTGGTTTGCCAACCCCAACTTGGATGGTAAGATGGGGTGCCCGGCTCATCGGCACAGAACCCCAATTGGCGTTGGATGGGCATCGTGTTACATCTAAGGTCCTGCGTGATGCAGGGTTCCAGTTTGATTATCCAGATGTAGGGCATGCCCTCGATAATTTAATGTTATAATTGTAACCTGATGGACGATGCCGGAAAATACGACGCTGTGGTTGTCGGCTCCGGCCCCAATGGGCTGGCAGCTGCCATCACCCTACAGCAAGTGGGGGTGCGGGTGTTGTTGCTCGAAGCGAAGGGGACCGTCGGTGGTGGGATGCGCACGGCAGAACTGACGCTTCCTGGTTTCCACCATGACGTATGTTCGGCCGTCCACCCCATGGGGGTGGCATCCCCGTTCTTACGGTCGCTGCCCTTGCGCGAATTCGGGCTCGAATACATCCATCCAGAAGTGCTGACTGCCCATCCATTTGATGATGGCACGGCGGCCGTGTTATACCGCTCATTAGACCGGACGGCATCGGAGTTGGGTACCGATGGGTGCGCGTACCGGGCATTATTGAGGCCGTTGGTTGAAAATTGGCCCCAGATCGATAGCCACATCCTGGGGCCGATGCTGAAAATACCTGAACATCCCTTCGCTTTAGCTGCCTTTGGGTTGAAATCGCTCCAATCGGGAAGACAGGCAGCAGCACGTTTTCACACCCGCGAAGCGAGAGGCCTGTGGGCCGGCATCACGGCCCATAGCATGATCCCATTGGAAAACCTCACATCCTCCGCCATTGCCTTTGTGCTCACCATCGCAGGGCATCGTGGTGGCTGGCCAATACCGAAAGGGGGCTCACAGTCCATCGCCGATGCCATGGCACGCTACTTCCAATCACTCGGAGGCACGATCCGAACCGATATGGAGGTCAAAACGTTGGGTGATTTACCCAATGCAAGAGCGGTCCTGTTCGACACTTCGCCCCAGCAGCTCCTGCAAATCTGCGGCGATGAGCTATCCGCCCTTTACCGATGGCAGTTGAAACGCCATCGATATGGTATGGGAGTATTCAAAGTGGATTGGGCATTAAGTGAGCCCGCCCCCTTTCTGGCTGAAGCGGCAAGGAAAGCCGGAACCGTGCATTTGGGCGGTACGTTCAATGAAATCGCCGATGGCGAGCGTCGGGTCTGGAGAGGTGGCCACCCGGAGAAACCCTTCGTATTGTTTGCGCAGCAGAGCATATTCGATGTGTCGCGGGCACCCGCGGGCCAACACACGGGTTGGGCCTACTGCCATGTGCCGAACGGCTCATCCGAAAACATGTCCGAAGCAATTACCGATCAGGTAGAGCGTTTCGCACCGGGGTTCCGCGATACCATACGGGCTGTGCATACCTTCAACACCGCCGACATGGAGGGATACAATGCCAATTATATCGGGGGCGATATTAATGGCGGGGTGGTGAACATCGCACAATTGTTCAATCGCCCTGCACTTCGGCCCTCTCCATATCGTACTTCCGCGAAAGGTTTATATATTTGTTCGGCATCTACGCCACCGGGTGGGGGGGTACATGGTATGTGCGGCCACTACGCGGCCAGGCAGGCGCTAACAGATATTTTTTAAGCTAACTATTATGTAATCATCACGTATAAAGCTCACGGAAGATTGTTAAAACGATACAGGATTTATGGTTCGCGCAGTTTTTCAACATTTTGATTACGCTGGCCGTTGCTTGGTGGTTGTTTGGTTAGGAGGATAGATGAACAACATATTACTTGGGCACATCCGCCGTTATACCTCACTTAGCGAGGCAGAATGCAGTAAGTTGGTAGATTATTTTGTCTACCGGCACTTGCAGAAGAAAGAATGGGCGATGCATGCAAATGAACGTTGCAACTTCCTCTATTTTGTTGCCCGGGGATGTATGCGTGGGTATTTCGTAGACGAGGCCGGTGTGGAAAAAACCACACAGCTCGCCATCGAGGGGTGGTGGATTACGGACTTTCAGGCATTTTCGCAACGGCGCACCACTGATTGTTCCTACCAAGCAGTAGAGCCCTGCGATGTTTTTTGCATCAGTGAAGCCGATTATCAACGCCTGCTTGTTGCTGTTCCCGCCATGGAACGCTACTTCCGATTGATGTACGAAATCGGCTATGGGGCAAGCCTAAATCGGGTCAAATACCTTTTTGCGTACTCAAAGAAAGAAATCTTTCTCCATTTCCGCGAGCAATACCCTGATTTTGTCAATCGGGTACCCCAGTATATATTGGCCACTTTTTTGGGGCTTACCCCTGAATACGTAAGCAAACTGCGGGCAGAGCGAATTTCTTGAACGGGTTCAAGTTTTTTCCGGTAGCCGCGGGATACCTTTGTGTCGTAACAAAAATTAATTCAATCATGGAAAAACGCATCAACATTGAGCACACAGAACCGAAAGGCTACCAAGCGGTTTTTGCTTTGGAAAAATACCTGGCTCAATCGCAGCTTACCCCAGCGCATAAGGAATTGATCAAGATCCGAGTATCCCAGATCAACGGATGTGCTTTCTGTATCGATATGCATACCAAGGATGCCCTGAAAAATGGCGAGACCACACAGCGTATCTTCTTGTTGAATGCCTGGCGCGAAACCGACCTGTTCACCGAAGAAGAGCGCATCCTATTGCAGGTAACCGAAGAAGTGACCTTAATCAGCCAGCAGGGACTGACAACCGCTACCTATGAGGCGGCATTGAAAGCCTTCGGCGAAAATTACTTGGCGCAGATCATTATGGCCGTCGCAACCATCAACGTATGGAATCGTATTGCAATCAGTACACATTTGCCCATACCCAGCTAGCACTTGCTTCCATCGGCGTCTTTTT
Organism: Parapedobacter sp.; assembly: GCF_053550995.1. Taxonomy (NCBI): domain Bacteria; kingdom Pseudomonadati; phylum Bacteroidota; class Sphingobacteriia; order Sphingobacteriales; family Sphingobacteriaceae; genus Parapedobacter; species Parapedobacter sp. The sequence continues at coordinate 36,853 of NZ_JBMQOC010000013.1, read as the reverse complement.
ACGCGGTTCCGGTCTACAGATGTCTGTCGGTATCGGTTTGAAGTCCGGTTGTCTGCGATATCGCAGACAACCGGACGTTATGTGCCTACTTAACCAGCGGGTTTAGTCGTCCCAGCCCGTGTTTTGGGTTAGCGATGTATTCCGCTCGCGCTCTACCTGAGGAATCGGCCAAATGTACAATTGATCGCCACCCCATGTATAAGGCGAATTAATAGTTCCCCAAACCTCCTTTATGCCGCTTCCTTCCTGGAAAGAAGTTTCTTTCAATGTCTTCCAGCGCAGCTCATCAAAATAAATGACACCTTCGGCAATCAATTCACGTCTCCGTTCGTCGCGGATTTCCTTCCTGAGGTCATCCGTGCTTATTCCCAGGGGTATATTCCCTACACCAGCCCGCGCTCTTACTTCATTCACTTTCAACACGGCTTCACTTGTCTTTTGCGACTCATTTAACGCTTCGGCCCACAACAAAAGGATATCCGCATAGCGCATCACGATGTAGTCATAACCACCTGCCTGCCTGTTTGGAATACCCGGGTTGGCGCCTTCATACACAAACTTGCGGGGGTAGTAGTAAAAGCGGGGCACGATATCCGTACGTAAATCAAATACGCCTCCGAATTCCTGGCGGTAGGGCCACCTGGAAGTGAAAAGTTGATCTGCCGACCCATTAGCTCCAAGAAAAGTCGAATAGGGTAGGATAACGGTGCTTGCTAAACGTGGGTCTCGGTCGGCATAAGCTGCGGTCACACGTTCTTCGTTACCATCTGGAAGATACAATGACATGTCCAATCCTTTATCGGCCATATTCTGTATTTCCTCTGCCGTCAAGTTGTTACGCAGAAAGAATACTTCTCGCATTTTCGGCTCCATTTCGTTGTATCCCGGTATATAGTCGTCCCAGTTGAATGGCGTTCCGTCTTTCCTTTGATATCTATCTATCATTTCCGGACTTATCAGGTAGGTATTCCAGTTTGAACCAAAAGCCGACCTACTTCCGAATCTAAATTGATAATCTGACCCATAACCAGATAGCGGCATGTTTTGAATGCTAAAGATAATTTCGGGGCTTTGTTCATTGTCTCCTTTGAACAAATCTGCATAGTTGTTAAATAGCGTATGCCCCAAGTTTTTGACTTCTTCGAAGTCAGCAATGGCTTTTGCCCATTCCTGAGTATACATATACACCTTGCCCCGAAGCGCGTAAGCGGCCGATTTAGTTGCCCTTCCAAAATTTCCATCTCCTTTCTGATAACGATCTGGCAACTGGGTCTCATTTATACAGGCCGTAAGGTCTGATATAATCAGATCCCAAACCTCCTGCTCCGTGCTCCTCGGTTTGTCCACTTTATCCCACGTGATAGGCTCGGTATAAATAGGTACCCCCCTATAAAGCTGGTTTAGACGGTAATAATAGAACGCCCTCAAGAATTTCACTTCCGCTAGCAGACGGGCTTTTTTGTCTTCCGCAACAGGCGATATTTCCGTTATTCCGTAAATGGCGTTATTTGCACGCTGAATGCCCTCATAGAGATTTTGCCAAGTTGATGAAAAAATACCGGACGATGAGGTTGCGGTACCGTTCATCAAGGTCGAATTATCCCTACCCTGCATGGTTACGTACGAATCGTACACAAATAGGTCTTGCCCAAGGCGCAATGCCTGGTAAACGCCATTCACACCTTGGTCAGTGAGGTTTTCGGTCAACCACATGTTGTTGGTCAATACCTGGGTTTTCGGTGTAGTGTCCAACAATCCTTTTTCGCACGACGAAAACAGTATCGCGCCGCCGAAAAGAATGCCTGATATTGCCCTGCCGCCCCAAAAACAATATTTTCTTTTGTTATTAGTTGTCATGATCTATTTCTTTTTAGAACCCAATATTCAATCCGAACGCGTATTGCCTCATCGTCGGATATTCTGCTCCCGCGCCGACCTCCGGATCTAAGCCTGGGAAATCCGTGAACATCAACAGGTTTTCGCCGGAGAAAAACACCCGTAAATTCCTTACTTTGAACCGCTCCGTTATTTTTTTGCTTAAGGTATATCCTATTTGTAAATTTCTAAGCTTAAGGTAATTGGCTTTATATAGCCAATAATTACTAGCTTGGTTGTTGATGTTTTCTGCCGATGTTCCATACTTTAGCCTTGGGAAATATCCATTGACATTTGTCCTTGGGTCTCCGGGGTTTTCAGGGTTATAGAAGTAGTGATTATCGGCAATTCGGGTCGTTACCTGATTCCCTAAAATTAATACATTGCTGTTATAGCCATGGTCTGTCCAATAGTATTGTGCACCTGCTTCCCCCGCCCAGATCATAGACAAATCCAGGCCCCGGTACGAGAATCCCAGATTGAAACCGTAAATATATTTCGGACTGGTAGACGTGCCGGTGAAATGCTGGTCAGCACTGTTTCCGTATATGCCATCGCCATTCAGGTCGGCATAGATTAAATCTCCATAATACATCCGCGTGGTTCCGTAGCTATCGCCGATTTGCTGCGAAGAGTTCAAGAAGGAATATCCCGCGTCTTTCATGGCTTTTGCCCATGCGTAGTCTTCCTCTGTACGAATCATCCCGCTTGAAGGCCCGCCGTTGATATTTACCGACCCATCACTATTGAAATAACTGCCATCTCCGCGATATACCTGGCGAAGGTAGAATTCATTATACTGATAGCCTTCCAAGGTACGGTTTAACCCGCCGGCAGATACGTCACCTAAATTAGTCTGCCAAACTTGGCTGCCCGCACCGTCATCGACCATACCTTGAACCAATTTACCTTCGAATTTTGTGACCTGGTTCTTGTTATAGGCGAAATTACCTCCGATATTGTAGCGAAAGTCTCCGATATGGTCTGTCCAATTCAGGGTAAGCTCTACACCATTGTTGCGCATGGATGCTTGGTTGTAAAAAGGAGGGCTGGCTGTACCCGCCGTAATGGGCATTTGCGCTGTACGGATAATATCGGTTGTTTTGCGATCATATATGTTCAGTTCGAAAAACGCACGACGATCCAACGTAGAAAACTCAAGCCCAAGCTCTCTATTTTCAGACTCTTCCCATTGCAGTAAATTATTTCCAAACCGCGACATTCTCAAGCCGCTGGCCTGTGCACCATTGAACGAATAACCGGCCTGGCTAAATACACCATGCCAGCCGTAAACATTGAGGTCGTCACCGCCATCGTTCCCTAACCGTCCCCAAGACCCACGGATTTTAATGTCTTGTATATACGGGTTTACGGATTCCATGAACGATTCTCTGGACAACACATACCCTAAGGAAACAGAGGGGAATGTTCCATACTTCCGCCCGAGCCCGAACTTAGACGATCCATCTCTGCGAATACTGAACTCTGCTAGGTATTTAGCATCATAATCATAGCTTACCCGGCCGAAAAAAGAACGCATGGCGTTATCAGATTCTCCTCCCCCGATGCTGTTCATTTCCGTTCCGGTACCAATATTGGTAATGGTGGGGTCTATCAGGCCCTTTCTCGATGCACTAAAACCCGAATCGTTATAGTAAAACTCGTTATGGCCTACTAACGCACTAATTGAATGTTTGTCTATCGTTGTTATATATCGCAATACATTATCGAATGATTTCCGATAAATTTTGTTGTAAGATTGGCCGGTTGTCAACTGCGCTAAATTGACAGGGGATGATATGATTTCCATAGTGGAAAAATCATAACGGGGCGATGGATCGGACCAACTTTTCACTTCATCAAAGCGGTTCTGATAGTTGAATTTGGTCTCAAACGTCAATCCTTTCCACAGTTTGACCTTCGCGAAAAAAGTGGCGTTCAGTCGGGTCCGTTCATTGCTTCCCTTATTATCGTACAAATACAGCAGCAGGTTATTCAACTGCGAGGATTCACCGGAACTTATCACCGCACCACCGAATTTCCCCTCGTACATCGGGTAAATGCCCGGCGTGGTCTGCCGTAAATAGTTATATAGGTTGCCATCCGACGCCATGGAGCGATGCTCATTGATAACAAATGTTTGCGTACCTACCGTCAAAAAATCAGTAATATCCATTTCTAGATTTACGCGCCCATCGTAACGTTTCATCCCGGTATTGTGCATAATCCCCGGGTTATCTTGCAATCTTCCCGATAGGTTATACCTTATCTTTTCACTTCCCCCCAATACACTGATATTGTGATTCTGAAGGTAGCCGTTGTCATAAATCCAGTCCCCCCAGTCCGTATTGGGATAGGCTACGTAATTAGGCACACCCGATGCTGCTATCCCGTTCGGATCGGCGTTTGCCGCTTCCCATACATCCATCGCGCTTTGGGTATATGGACCCGTATTTCCAATGTTTTCAGCTGCCTCCTGAAACAAATTCATATGTGTCAGATAATCGCTTAAAAATACGGGCTTAACACTCGGGGTCGTCCGGGATAACAACCCCGAATACGAAATCTGGGGAGCTTGCCCTGTTTTTCTTTTTTTAGTGGTAATCAATATGACACCGTTCGCCGCCCGCGCTCCATATATCGCGGCAGACGAAGCATCTTTCAAAACCGATATGGTTTCGATATCTTCTGGATTAACGGCGTCCATCACCCCTTGGATGCCGTCAATGATCACCAAGGCACTGTTATTATTCATTGTTCCGACGCCACGTACACGGATAGTCGCGCCGTCGCTTCCTGGTTTACCGTTGCCGACTTTGACTTGAACACCGGCAGCCAGACCTGATAGCGCCGCAGAGACATTGGTTACTGCCCTGTTTTCCAGCTGTTTGGCATCAACTGTGGAAACAGACCCCAATAATTTGGATTTCGCTTGCGTACCGTAGCCAACGACCACCACTTCATCAAGCACCGCTTCCGAACTTTCCAACGTGATATCGATGGAACGGCGCCCGTCCACGGCTATCTCCTGCTCGACATAGCCGACGTAGGAAATCACAAGCGTGGCATTCGATGGTATCGAAAGGCTGAACTGCCCCGATTCATCGGTAGAGGTGGAGGCTATTCCCCCTTTTTCTTTGATCGTCGCTCCCGAAATAGCCACTCCCTGACCATTGGAAACTTTCCCCGAAAGGGGAATCTGCTGTTGGGCTATACCAAGCTGCACGATGCCGAATAGGCATATTAGGAACAGCCCAATCCTGTAAAACTTCATCATATTCTTGAATTTAGTTTATAAATGAAAATGATTATTGCACAATCTCAAAAGTGGTGCGGAACGATATTTCGGGAGGGGGTATTTCTTAAAAAATGAGGGGTAAAATCGTGAATGTGCCGGCTTGCGGTGCGTACGGTATTGAGTAATAGTTGTTTGTGTGCGGCAAAAAAAAGCGCTATATTCGTTGCGGGAAAGATACTTCTATGATCGGTAGCTAATCCAGAATCGAACCTCGATGCCGGCGTTCACACATATCAAGCTTTGGGGCACTTTTCTATTGTTATTACAAATACAGTTCGTTTGTAGCCAGGCCTTCCATTTTTCGCCACTCAGTCAGGAAAGCGGCCTGGATCGGCAAGCGATATTATCAATTGCCCAAGACCGACAGGGTAGGCTTTGGTTTGGTGGGCAAAGCAATATCTTTGTCTATGATTCGCAACATATCACCAATCTTGTCTCCGTAGATACGGCTTTCAAGCACATCGGTTACATCACCAAAATTGGTGTTAACGCACAAAACCATCTCCTAATCGCCTCATCAACGTCCTTTCGTATCTACGACATCGATCGTCGGCAGACGGTCACTGCAAGCTTGGCGCCCGGCCTTACCGTGTTAGATATCGGCATCATTGACGAACAAACCTTTCTCTGCACAACAGATGGCTTGTACAGGCTCGATTTCCATCACGGCAACTACGAACTCCAGGCACTGATTGCCGAAAAGGATGTGCAGACCATTAGTTCCCTTGGCAAAAACCGTTATGCAATTGCAGGTCAAGCGGGCGTCGAGACTTTTACCCTTACGGGAAATGCGGTATCGGGCCTCACCAATATCCGGATTCCCGTATCATCAGTAGCCCCGCGGGTTTTCCCGAGTATGTTTTCCGAAAGGGACACGTTATGGGTGGCATCCAAATTTGGGGGGCTTTTCCGCTACGATTTGACCACAAAGCGGTGGGTTAATTTTAACGAGGATAATAGTAATATCCTAAGCAATAATATCAGGGAGGTTATCCGGGATGGTGCAGGGAACCTCCTCGTAGGGACCTTAAAGGGGTTGTCGGTTATCCATCCCCCGTCGGCCCCCCACCGGTTTATCAACCATAGGCACAATGGCCGCACTAGAAACTCGCTCAGCCAAAACTCCATTTATGATCTCTTTATAGACCGTCAACACATTGTCTGGGTTGGCACCTATTACGGCGGAATCAACGCCATTTATCCCAACACGACGAAACTAACGGTATACTCCACCACTTCCAATCCTACGCAACGGCTCAACAGCGATATTGTGAGCAGTTTTGCCGAATCAGAATACGGCTATTGGATTGGAACCGAAGAAGAAGGTATTAATTTCTTGGATAAGAATGGATTGAAAACAACGGCGTTTTCCAATTTTACCTCCTCCGATCTCATTAAAGACCTGTACATTCGGGGCGGGAAGCTGTATGCCGCCCAGTATGCAGGGGGGTATTCGGTTATCGATATTGTGCAACGGAAAAGCACGCATTTCAGACTGCACCCGGACCTCTTCCATCCCCGGAACAATATATACAGCATCTATATAGATTCGCAAAAAAACACCTGGCTGGGAACGAACGTAGGCCTATACAAGGTCGACGAACAGGGCCCCAGGTATATTCCACAAACCGGGGAAAATGTCATAACGGATATCCAAGCGGACCAAAAGGGGACGATATATGTCATGGCACAAGCCAAGCTTTACAAGAAGAGCATGGAGGACCCCCGTTTCCATATCATCAGCGGCATGGAGCAGCTGGAGATCGACGGTTTTTATATCGATAAAGAAAACAATGTTTGGGTAACCCATGCGGAGGCCATCCACAGATTATCACCGCAGGGCTCGCTGCAACAGGTAGCCCGCTTCCGGGGGAACCATCTTGGATGGCCCATATACATAAACAACAAGTTATGGATAACCAGCAAAGACGGCCTAGTGTTTTTCGATAACGAAACGGGCTATACGAATGTGTTGACCCGGCATGATGGACTTCCTGTCGGGAACCTGCAAAATGCGAAATTATACATTAGCGGAGATAAGGCTCTATTCGTCGCGACATTGAATGGTTTGGTATCCATCAATCTCGACCAAGTGCGATTCAATACCGTGGCGCCCACTGTCATTCTCCACGATATTTGGATTGACGACGAAATGGCCGTTCCTTTTCAACGGCTAACCCGCGAAGGGGACAGCAGTTACGGACTCGTCCTGCAGCATGACGAAAACTTCATTACCGTTGGTTTTTCAAGCTCGAACTTTATCAAGCCGCTCAAAAACCGATATCGCTATAAACTGGAAGGTTTTGATAAGGGTTGGATTGAAAGCAATACACCGCATATCCGCTATACCAATATTCCCGAAGGCGACCATTCATTGTTGATCTATGCCAGCAATAACGACATGGTGTGGGCCGAGACCCCGCTGCAAATTCACATCAAGGTCTTGCCACCCCTCTGGCAGACGTGGTGGGCCTATACCCTATATGCCCTGCTTTTTGCCGCCATTGCATACCTCGTCGTCAAGTTTATCGTCGAGCGGGAGATTCTCATCAATGCGGAAAAGGAACATGGGAAAAAAATAAAATTTTTCACCGCTATCTCTCACGAGATACGCACTCCCCTTACCCTTATAACGACACCACTTGACGAAATCATTACAGAGACCGCCAACGAGCCCAAGACGCAATTAAAATTAAAAAGGGTAAAGAAAAATGCAGCCAAATTACTCCATATTGTTAATGAGCTGTTGGATTTCAGGCGATTTGATAGTAAACACCAACGATTAAAAAAATCGGACATCGCCTTACGTGAATACATCGAAGACAATTTCTACCTCCTCCACGATCTGGCCCAGGCAAAAGAAATCAACTATTACATTAGGCGAATTGACAAAGTAGGGCTGTTCCCTCTCGATCCGTTTCAGTTTGACAAGGTGCTTTTCAATCTATTGTCAAATGCGATTAAGTACACGCCCCAAGGCGGTACGGTTTACCTCGACCTGGTGGATGGCGACGATGCCATCGAGATTAGCATTGCCGATAATGGTGCCCCTATCGCGGAGAGCAACCGATTCAAGATTTTCGAAGAGTATTATCGTGAAAATGAAACCGAAAATGTAATCGGCACAGGTATTGGTTTGGCGCTGACCAAACAAATTGTCGAACAACACGAAGGCAGCATCAGCTGCGAAACCATCATGGAAGACGGCGGAAACTGGGTTGTCTTTACAGTCACTTTAAAGAAAGACACAACATTCAGCAGCAGCGTAAAAGAAGACGAAGAACCGGAGATGCTAGCCACGGAGGCCACGGCAGTGGTGCCGTTTAGGCGCATCGACGACGAAAACCGCGATAGCATCCTGGTCGCTGATGATAATAAAGAGCTTCTTCAACTTGTTGTTAGCATTTTCGAGGAGAACTATACGGTATTCACCGCTGGCAATGGGGAAGAAGCACTGCGGATGGCCGGGACCCACCTGCCGGATCTGATTATCGCTGATGTGATGATGCCCAAAATGAATGGCATCGAACTATGCGGGTCCATCAAATCCAACGTCACGACGAGCCATATTCCCTTTATCCTGTTAACAGCAATCACGGACCCTTCGGTCTACGGCGAGTCGCTGCAATGCGGTGCCAACATCTACATAGCCAAACCTTTTGATCGCCACGAGCTTTACCTATCTACCTATAACCTTCTCACAGTAAGCAAAGCTAATCGCAAGGATTTCAGGCGAAACCTTGTTAGACAGGCCAACGGGGTGGATCGGGAATTCATCTGGTCGTTGGACCGACTCATCGACGACAACTTAACCCGCGATGGGTTCGATGTTGCTTTTATCGCCCGCGAAATGGGGATGAGCGCGCCCATTCTCTACAAGAAGCTGAGGGCGCTTACCGATCTGTCGCTGAACAACTACGTGAAAATACACCGCCTCACCAGAGCCAAAGAATTATTGCTCAGCACAAGCAATATAAGTGAAGTAGCTTACACTGTCGGTTTTTCCGATCGCAAGTATTTCAGCAAGGAGTTCAAAAAGCTTTTCGGCATCAACCCCTCGGAGTTTATGGATAGCAAGGAAATGGAATAATGATCGTTGTTTGTTAACAACACTTGCTTTACGCCGTTTTTCTTCCTAAACCACGCACTTTTTATACCTTTTAATGTCTACTAGATTGGTATACTTTTGTTGCGTTAGCAACTAAAAGTATTTCAAATGAGATTGAGACCTCTACGTATTCATGCAAGGGCAATCAGGCGGATTGCCTTAACAAGTCTTGGAATAGCGGTGTTTACCCTGGTACAAGCCCAAGAGACGCAGCCGCTGATCAACGCTACCTTTGAAGGTGTTGTGCTGGATGCGGCTACGCGAGATCCACTCGTGGGGGCTACACTCCAGTTGGAAGGTATCACCCACACCACCAAGACCGATCGGCAAGGCCATTTCCGGTTTATTACCGGCCAGAAGTTGCCTGTTACGGTCTTTGTTTCCTATATCGGCTACGCAACGGAAGAAGTGGTGGTAACGGAAGCGAAGGTGGCCATTGAGCTGGAACGCAGTGCCACCGGACTCGGGGAAGTGGTCGTTACCTCGCGCCGCCGTAGGGAACTGCTGCAGCACGTGCCGATACCGGTATCGGTGGTGGCTGGTGCGCTCGCCGAAGAGAGCGGCGCTTTCAATGTGAACCGGCTGAAGGAGCTGGTGCCTACCGTACAGTTGTATTCTTCCAATCCGCGCAATACCGCGTTGAGCATCCGTGGCTTGGGTACCACGTTTGGGCTTACCAATGACGGTATCGACCCCGGTGTGGGCTTTTACGTGGATGGTGTTTATTATGCGCGACCAGCCGCTACTACGCTCGACTTCATCGACGTGGAGCAAATCGAGGTGTTGCGTGGCCCACAAGGTACCCTATTCGGTAAAAACACCGTGGCCGGCGCCTTTAATGTTACGACGCGCAGGCCTTCATTCACTTCCGAGGGCAGGGCTGAACTGAGTTATGGAAACTACGGATATATCCAAGCAAAGGCATCGGTGAGCGGTCCATTGAATGACCACCTGGCGGCGCGCCTGTCGTTCAGCGGCACACAACGCGACGGGATGCTCTACAATGTGGCTACCCAGCAACGGTTGAATGACCTGAATAACCTAGGGGTGCGCGGTCAGCTTCTGTATGCACCTTCCGAAAATTGGAAGGTATTGATAAGCGGCGATGCGAGTCGGCAGCGACCCACTGGATACGCCCAGGTAATTGCCGGCGTAGCACCGACTCAACGCCCGGCCTACCGGCAGTTTGCGCAAATCATTGCCGATTTGGGCTATGAGCTGCCTAGCCGGGACGCGTTCGATCGGCTGATTGACCACGATACGCCGTGGCGATCCGGCCAAGATCTAGGTGGTGTTTCGGCCAATGTGGATGTAAAAGTAGGTCCCGGTACACTGACGGCAACCACCGCTTGGCGTTACTGGAACTGGATGCCTTCAAACGACCGTGATTTCACCGGTTTACAAGGGCTGGCCCTTTCACAAGCACCCTCACGCCACGAGCAGTGGTCGCAAGAGGTGCGCTGGGCGGGCGATCTCTCGCCGAAGGTGAGTGCGGTGGTTGGCCTTTTTGCCTTCGGGCAATCGCTTCATGCCGATTCCGCGCATACCGAAGAATCGGGACGGAACCAATGGCGCTTTTCGCAGAATTCGGAGAGCGAATTGTGGCAGACACCGGGATTATTGGAAGGCTATGGTATAAAAACGTACCCCAGTTTGCAGACGTTCAGCGGGGCCGTGTTTGCACAGGTCGACTGGAAAATCACGCCAACCCTCCGCTTACTGCCCGGCATCCGGCTCAATTACGATCAAAAGGAAGTCGATTTCCGCCGCGAAACCTACGGCGGGCTGCAGACCGACGACCCGGCGTTGCTCGCCATTAAGAACACGGTATACGCAGCGCAGGCTTTCCAGGCAGATATCGACAATACCAATGTGTCGGGGCAGGTCACCCTCGCTTATGAACCTTCCGATAAGGTAAACACTTTCGCGACGTTCTCCACCGGGTATCGCCCCGTCGGGTTGAATTTAGGTGGGCTACCCCGCGAAAATGGACAAACCATGTTGGAGCTGGCCGTGATCAAGCCAGAACACGTACAGCATTATGAGGTGGGGGTGAAAGCGCAGCCTACGCGGAATGTTTCGCTGGGGTTGACCCTATTCAACACCGAAGTCAAAGACTACCAGGCCCAGGTGCAGTCGGCCGATTTATCCGTAAACCGTGGCTACCTGGCCAACGCGGAACACATTCGGGTCAATGGGATTGAGGCGGATGCCAACGCCAGGCTCGGTTCCTTTTTCTCGGTGTATGCTTCGCTGGCATATACCAATGGCAAATATGTGAAGTTTACCAACGCCCCGCCACCGCTGGAGGAAGTCGGCGGGCCTACCTTTAAAGATATTTCGGGCGGAAAGCTGCCCGGTATTTCGGAATGGGCTACGTCATTCGGTGGTGAAGCATCAACCCACACCACCCATCTATTTGGGCAGGAAGGCGAATTTATTTTTGCGCTGGATGGCTTCTACCGGTCTTCCTTCTCATCGAGCGCATCACCGTCCACCTACCTCATCGTAAATGGCTACACACTGATCAACGGGCGCGTCGGTTTCCGGACGGCGAAAGGGGTGTCACTTTTTGTGTGGGGCCGGAATGTGTTCGATACCGACTATTTCGAGCAGTTGCTACCTGCGGGGGGCAGCGCCGGCCACTATGCCGGCGTATTGGGCGATCCACGGACCTATGGCGCTACCATACGGTATGCATTTTAGTTGCCATTGATTGATGGGATCGATATCCGCACCATGTATCATAAAAATATACGCATTTGGGCACGGGAGGCGTCCTAAAAAAATACCCACTGAATTAGTAGTCTTTTTACAAAAAATAATACCTTTACTTCCCGAAGGGAGGTATGATGAGGGAACGGTGTTTTGGTGTTTAAACGGGTGACGATGGAACAGGCAATTATTCTGTTAAAAGTCAAACGCTTGCGGAAAGAGCGCGGGTTGTCGCAGGCCGGAATGGCGGATGCCTTGCATATCGCATTGAAGACCTACCAGAATATTGAAGGTGGGATCACGCGGGTCGACATCGAGCGGTTGGGGCAAATCGCCAACGTACTGGATGTAACGCTGCATGAGTTGGTGGGCGACGATAGGGCGCTACCGCTCGATGTCGAGCATTTTATGAGGGAGGAGAAGGCATTATATAATAAAATTATTCACGACAAAGAAGTGTATATTGCGCAGTTGGAAGACAGTATCCGTTTTTATCGCGAAATGCTTAAGGAAGGAAAGGCCTTTTGAGCTATAACGTATGAAGCCGCTGAAATCAAAGTTGCCCAATACCGGCACATCCATATTCACCGAAATGTCGCAACTGGCCGTGCAGCATGGAGCGATCAACCTTTCACAGGGGTTCCCCGATTTCGATTGCTCCCCGCAGCTTGCCGAACGGGTAGGCCATCACATGCGGAGCGGGCGTAATCAGTACGCACCCATGGCCGGCGTGGTGTCCCTTCGCGAACGGATCGGTGCGAAAGTGGCGGCGGCAACGGGTTTTAGTTACCATCCGGAAACCGAGATCACGGTAACCGCCGGGGCAACGCAGGCATTGTTTACAGCCATGGCAACATTGATTGGTCCAGGCGACGAAGTATTGCTGTTTGAACCGGCCTATGATGCCTATGCACCTGCTGTTCGTATATTCGGCGGCGTGCCCAAGGCGGTGACCCTGTTGGCACCCGATTTTGCTATCAATTGGTCGGCCGTGGCGCAACAGGTGAATGGCAGGACCCGGCTGATCGTCATCAATTCGCCTAATAACCCGACGGCACGCGTATTCAGCGATGCTGACTACCGCGCGCTATCGCGCCTTGTCACGGGTCGGGATTGTTACGTGCTGAGCGATGAGGTGTACGAGCATGTGGTATTCGATGGCACGCGCCACCGCAGTGCTGTACAATATCCCGAATTGCGCGAGCGCGCTTTCGTTGTCGCCTCTTTCGGTAAGCTTTATCACATCACCGGCTGGAAGGTAGGCTATTGTTTAGCACCTCGCGAGTTGATGGCAGAATTCCGCAAGGTACATCAATTCAATGTGTTTAGTGTCAATACACCCGTCCAATATGCGCTGGCCGATTTCATGGATAGGCCGGAGGAATATTCGGAGCTTCATGTATTTTTCCAAGCAAAGCGCGACCTGTTGTTGCAAGGGCTTGCTGATACGCCTTTTGTGCCGTTACCTTGCAAGGGGACCTACTTTCTGTTGGCCGATTATTCGGGTATTAGCAATCGGCCCGAACGGGCTTTCAGCCAATGGTTAACGCGGCGGCATGGAGTGGCCACCATACCGGTAGCTGCATTCTATACAGAGAAGGTCAATCAGGGGTTGGTTAGGATTTGCTTCGCCAAGCGCGAAGAAACATTGGAAAGGGCAATAGAGCGCCTCATAGCCATCAAAGCGGTATGAGGCGCTCTTGTTTGGTATGGTTACCCTACCTTGCGCACGCCAGTGGTGGCACCGCCGTCGAGCGTAAGGTTTACCGGCTTGTTCTGTTTCCAGGCTCCCCGCGTGAAATCGGGGACATCCATCGAACGCGAGCGCCGCGCCACCGATTGTTCGCTCAAGGGGAATATGCTGCTCCACGCCACGCCGTCATAGACATCCTGGTCCAACGGTAACCCGTTGCGTAGGCAATCGATCAGCCGCCAATCCATGATGAAGTCCATGCCTCCATGTCCGCCCACCTGCTTGGCCGCTTCGCCAACGTGTTTAATGAGCGCCGGGGTATACTTATCGTAAAGTTCTTTCAACTCCTCGTCTTTAATCCAATTATGGCCAAAAGCGATGCGTTCGGGCGAAGGCCATTTACGGGCTACACCTTTCGTCCCACTAACTAAGTGGATACGCGAGTAGGGCCGTGGCGAAGTGACGTCATGCTGTATCATCATGGTTTTGCCCTTCGCCGTATGGATCAGCGTGGTGTTCATGTTGCCACGGTAGCTACGTCCTGCAAACCGCTCGAAAAACGAATCATCGGCAGCCTTCGCATCAGCCGTTTCCGCCATCATGAAGTCGTTGGTAGACATCGACACCAGGTAATCCATCTTGTCGCCACGGTTTATATTGAGGCACTGGGCCACCGGCCCCAAGCCATGCGTTGGATAAAGGTTTCCGTTATGTGTGGCGTTCATCCGCAACCGCCACATATCCGCATAACCATCCTTGTTGAAGTTGAGGTCGAGCAGGTCGTGGATATACGCCCCTTCGGCATGTAGGATCTCGCCAAATAGACCATTGCGCGCCATGTTGAGTGTCAGCATTTCGAAAAAGTCGTAGCAGCAGTTTTCGAGCATCATGCAATGTTTCTTCGTGCGCTCCGACGTTTCCACCAACTGCCAGCACTCATCCAGTGTAATCGCAATAGGCACTTCACTTGCGGCGTGTTTGCCATGCTCCATCGCATACACAGCCATCGGTGTGTGAAGGTCCCACGGTGTGCAGATATAAACAAGGTCCAAATCTTCATTGGCCACCATATCTTTCCAGCCATCCTCGCCCGAATATTCCTTCGCCTTGGGCAGGCCTGCTTTCTCCAGAATACCCTGGGCCTTGGTGGCCCTTTCTGGGATCTTGTCGCACAGCGCCTTGATTTCGACGCCTTCTATACGCGACATGCGGTTCACGGCACCGGGCCCCCGTTGGCCTAATCCGATGAATCCAATCCGCACTTTATCGATTTTTGGCGCGGCATAGCCGCTCATGTTGAATCGTTGCGGAAGCCCCGGTTGGGCATTAAGCAACCAGTCGTTGCCGGTTTCATGTGCCTCGCGCGCCACGGCGGGCAGCGTAGCCATTGCTCCCGATAGAAGGGTGGCACTTTTCAAGAAATTTCTACGATTATAGTTCATCTGCTTATCATTTAATCTTCATTGGCCAGCAATTGCCCCGCCTTGGCGGGATGGACTTGTTTGTTTAACAAGTATAAGGTAGTTTGGTGAGTTATCAAAATATGAGCGCAACGCAACCGTTTGTTTGAATTTTAATTTACACTCAGTCACTGAGCCCGCTAACCGCCACTTTCGGCTTGGGCAGGCCCATTGCCTTTATTTCGGCTTTGCATTGATCGACCATTTCCTGCGTCATGCGGTAATGGTAATGCGCGTAATCCTCGTATTCGAAATCACCCACATAGAAAAAGCCATACTGGTCAAAGAAATCCGTCAAATCCACTTTTCCGACCTTACAGGCTGTTTTGACAAAGTTGAGTTGATACTGGGCCGGGTTTTCCCCGCGATCGCCCCATCCACCCCGGCGCCGCGGCTGCCGCTTCGCGGCTGCCTGCATCCGGAATGCTTCGAATAGATCGGGATAGAAGTCGGGGTTTTCGCCGACACCCGAAAAATACAGTTGTAATTGCCAGAACGGGACCAAGCGGTTGAAAACATCCTTATCCTGCAGGTAGCTGATTTTCCCTTCGATGATGCTTTCGCGCGCTTTTTGATAATTGCTCTGTTCGGAAATACGGCTTTTGTTGCCGAAAGAGGTTGTTGCATACAATGAGAAAACATTGTTGCTGACTTCCCCCAGCCCACCCCAGTTGAACGCCGGCCGCAGTTGGTGCACATGGCCCACCTCATGGCTGAACCCCCAGCAGGGATCGCCCGATATCACCCGGTCGGGGTCTACCACCAATGGCATCGCATTGCCCGGGTTGGTACCCATGTAAGCCACCCCATCGCCGTCCCGAAACATGTAGTAATTGTAGTTTACCCGCGCTAAGATTCTGTTTTTGGGTACTTTATCGTACTTTACCAATCCCATTAACCGGTGTTGCCGATAGACCAACGAGTCGTAATTGCTGATCAGTTCGACACCTCTTCCATAGGCATATTTTTTGCAATCCGCTGCCGGATAAGCGATTTGGATATGCCGCCCCCGCGCATCGATGATGGGGTAAACCGCGTGGTCAATGAGGTTGTTCCAGTCGGTGTCATCATTTTCCGCCACATCGAAGTATCCATTTACCTGCGCGGCAGGGAAATGCACCTGTATGGGGCTCTCGTTTTCCGGCGTGTCGGAGAAATAGTCGATATAGGCCAACCCATCAAAATCGGTTACTTCGATGATATTCACACCATTATGCAATGGGATCTCTTGGCGTACGATGCCCCATCCCGCGGGGTCTTTGGTGGGTTCGATACCTTCGGGCGCATGCCGGTTCCAATTGGGGATAAGCAAATTCACCGTTCGGCCCTGTGCGATGCCGTCGACCAGTACGACGTGTTTGCCCAGCGGCAGGTAAATGCCGGTCATGTTTTCGTATTTGCTATATCCGTCGCCAATCAATAAGTGCTGGCCCAAGGTGGCCGGCGCTAAATACGCTTCATAACTTGCATATCGATATTGTGCCTCATATTGGCCTGTAAGGAGCTGGCGGGCGGTTTCCTTTAACTGGTTGTTCTGTATACGCTCGATATCCCGCTTCTTGGTCCCCTTTTTCAATGCGCCCGCCAATGGGCCTTCGAAGATAGACAGGTCGTCATAGATAGCCGCCAGTTCACTGGCAGACTGTGCGTGGACCTGAAGTAGGGATGAGGCCAGAAACCATAGCAGAAATAATTTTGTTAGTTTCATTCCGTATCCGTTCACTTAATTTGTTGGATTCTGGGTCAATGTGCCCGGATATGAATTGATAGCGCTTTGCGGGATGTAGTACACCACGCGGTAATCCGTTGGCAAAATCGTTTCAAATTGGTTGTGCGGCCCCGGATACTCACGCGTCAGCGCTTTACCATTGCGGAATACATCGTAGCTGCGCTCCGCTTGGAAAGCGAGTTCCAATTGGCGTTCCTTATCGATTCGGTCGCCGGCATTGGTTGCATTGAGCGAAGCATACCCACCGCCCACGATGGACCGGGTTCTGATTTCATTCAAATCTTTCAATGCCAGATCATAGTTTCCCAATTTAGCCTGTGCTTCCGCGCGGTTCAAATAAACCTCACCCAATCGGCTGATGACCGGCGAATGCAGGTGTGAGTCTTCCCCTTCTCTGGAAGCTTTCGTAATGTAGAACTGGGGGTAAACGCGGTTGAGGGTAATGAAATAATCCAACACGCCCGTGTAGGTCTTGCCATCTTTGTATTGGATGCTGTAGATTTCCTGGGCAGCGTCGACCGGTGTTAACGTATACGTATCATCTCCTTCCTTACACGTAATGGTACTTCCGCTACGCGTGACGTCAGCTTGCACGTAGTTCAGTATGTCTTCACCATCATCTTTGATGAAGCGGAATACTTCCTTATAAGCGCCGCTGGCATCTTCCGAGTACGTAGGCTCAATAAAGGCAGCACGCGCGTCTACCAGTTTGTAATGATCCGGCCGCCAGTCGTTGCGACCCGTTTCATTCAACAAGCTGATATATTTGGCGCTGGCATACATCTCACCCCATCCCATGCCCCCGATATTGGCATACATGCCCCCGACACCATAATAGTGGTCGTAACCCGAAAACTCGGAAGCTACACGTTTCACGGCGAAGATGGTTTCGGGATTGTTTTCGGGTGTATACGTATTGTATTTCATGAATTGCTCGCGGGGCAACAGCGAATAGGCGCCAGACCCGATCACTTTATCGGCATAATCTGCCGCTAGCTGTGCAAATTCGGTGTTCGGCGACTCATAAGTTCCGCTCATATACAGGTATACCCGTGATAGTAACGCTTGCGCCGCCCCAGCAGAGGCATAAATCGGCCCGTTTTCTTCTGTTAGCAACTGCTCCGCTTTCTTCAAATCCGCGATAACCTGTTCATAGGTTTCTTTCACGGTTGCCCGATCGGGCAAAGTCATGTTAATCACATCATCGGGTGTACCGTTAACGATCGGGACCCCTAAATTGGTTTCGGGGCTTTGATAGTAGGGACGGCCATAAGCACGCACGAAGTAAAAATACATCAACCCACGGATGTAGTAGCATTCACCCAGTTTATTGTCTATCTCTGCGCTTGTGCCCTCTTCAAATAAATTGATGATGTTGGAAGCTTGGGCGATGGCTTTATAGCCACTGTCCCAAAACTGGGCCAAACGATAGTTATTGGGCGTGCGTGCAAAAGAAATAAACTCGTAAAAAGCATCTGTGGACGAGCCACGGATCATGATGTTATCACCCGCGTATTCACCACAGCGGTGCATCGGGTCGGACCACGCCTTTAGTTGCGCATAGGTTCCATTGAGTAATGATTCCAGCGATGCTTCCGGATCGCTTACTATTTTACCTGAATCCATAGACCCGAAGGGGGTACGTTCCAGCTCACAAGAAGCAAAGGTGGCCGAAGCCAATAATGCTATTAATATCGTCTTTTTCATCTGATTTTCCTTTTTAGAATGAAACATTTAAGCCAAACATGTACTTACGTGTAGCGGGGTACACACCCGGGCCGGTAGATGACAATACCGAACCGTCGTTCGCCGGGATCTCGGGGTCGACGCCTGAATAGTCGGTGAGGACAAATAGGTTTTCACCGGCAAAGAACACCCGTACGTTCTTCATGCCATACTGGTTCAACTTGAAATTGTACCCCAGCGTAAGTGAACGCAAGCGCAAGAAATCATTTTTCTCGATGTAGCGGGAGGATACCTGGTTGCCTTTATCCTGGTTGTTGTATTTGGCGACCGGGTGTGTGGCGATATCGCCGGGCTTTTCCCAGCGGTTCCAGTCCGACATCAGCTTCATTTGGTTCCTATCCGTATAGGTGCCATCCGAATCATATTCCTGGCGAGAATAGTTATACAACTTTCCACCTATGGAATAACCAAAAACGGCCCCCAAGTCAAATTGTTTGTATTGCACGGTTGTGGCAAAACCACCGAATAGTTTAGGTGAAGCCTTATCTAGCTTTTCGATGGTTGCTTCCGCATAATTGGATGTTGTTTCGCGCGAAGTTTCGTTGCCTTCAGCGTCCCTTTCCACGACGTACCACATCGGAGCGCCGTTTTCCGGATTCACTCCCGCCCATTCTTTCAGGTAATAGGTATCCACCGGCCTGCCGGGTTCCAACACATATTCCGCCGAGCCCGCGATGCCTGCTCCGTCGCCGATGATGACCGGCTTAACCGAATAGGTGCCGTCAGCGTTCCGGGTCGGATACAAGTCCAACAATTTATTTACGTTATGGCCCATATTCACGTCCAGGCTCCATAACCAATCATTTGTGCGGACGATATCGCCCCCGACGGTTAATTCAACACCTTTATTGTTCATTTCGCCGATATTCTGCCAAATACGGGTCACACCGGTCAAGCCACTAATCGGAACATTGTACAAGATATTTCCGGTATTTTTATGGTAAAAATCTAACGTGGTGCGAATGCGGTCATCCAAAAACGAGGCGTCCACCCCCACGCCGGTGGTCATGGTCTTCTCCCACGTCAAGTCCCGGTTGCCGATTTGGCTGATCAGCGCGCCCGAATCGCCATTATAGCTGGTTGATACCGAATACAGGTCATATTGTGGGTATAACGAACTCGGTCTGTTGCCCGAAGAACCATAAGAAGCGCGCAGTTTCAGTATGTCTACCCAAGCGGCATCAAACCAGTGCTCGTTTTGGATGTTCCAGCCACCGCTGATGGAAAAGAAGTTACCATACTTCGCGTTATCACCGAAATTTGAAGCCCCGTCCCGACGAAGCGAGGCTTCGACGAGGTAGCGGCTATCGTAGGTGTAATTTACCTTCGATAGGAATGATTGGACAGCCCATTCGCTAATCCCTCCTTTCGTGCGTTCCGGCGTGGCAACCACGTCCAATATCTCGAAGCCCGGAATAAAACCGGTACCATATACGTCGAGTGTTTTGCCCCAATAATCATTGAACTCATACCCACCCACGGCAAACAGCGAGTGCTTGCCCCAGGTTTTGTTCACGGTGAGCATCTGGTTCGTATAGCGCCTAGCACTTTCGGAGCGGTAGTCCGTAATACGGCCGTTTACGCTTAGCCCGCCGTTTGATCTCGGATCGGTATACCCGTTAGAAGCATAGGTGATATACCGATAATTATTCACCGACGAAAAGGTGAGCCAATCCGTCAATTGCACTTCGAAGTCCAGGCTACCCATCAACTCGTAGTTCGTGCTTGCTGAATGGTTCCATTGCAAGTCATACAAGTAGTTTGTGCTTGCGCTGTTCACCCACGTGCTTGAACGGTGGGGAACTAGGTTTCCCTCTGCATCAAAGGGGCTATCCCAGGGGAGGTTGGAGTACATCGATGTTACCGAATATTCCTGGTTTTTCACGCCACGGCGTGCACCTACTACCGATGGTTTGATCGTTAACCATTCAAACGGTGTGTATTCTTGGTTTAGGCGCACATTGTAACGCCGATAATCGTAGCCTTTCACAGCGCCCTTTTCGTCGTACATACCTACGGACAAATAGGAGCGTAATTTTTCCGTGCCACCGGAAATCGACACATTATGGTCTTGCACGAAACCATTTTTTGTCGCCAAATCCCACCAATCGAAATTGCTGTTCCGTAAGTCTTCGTTCCAGCGTGGAAAGGAAATGCTGTTGGCGTTCTCGAATGATGCGTAATAGTCATACAACTCGGCGCCATTCATCACTTCAAGATTCCCATTGGTCAATTGGTTCACGCCCATACGGGTAGATACGTTAACCGTTGTTATCCCGGCCCGGGCGCGCTTTGTGGTTACTAGGATAACGCCGTTGGCGCCCTGTGAACCGTAGATTGCTGTGGATGCGGCATCTTTCAAAACGGTCATGGTTTCAATGTCATTTGGGTTCAAGTCGCCCGGACTTGATCCGATAATAACACCGTCAATAACCCATAGGGGGCTGGTGGTTCCACTCAATGTGGCTTGGCCGCGAATCACGACCGCACCACCCGATCCGGGGCGGCCTGAGCCGGGGGCTACAAAGGCACCTGAAACCTTGCCGTTCAGCATATTTTCCACGGATGGGTTTGTGATGTCCTTGAGCTCATCGCCCTGCACCACCTGTAACGCACCGGTCAAACTTTCCTTCTTCTGCACGCCATAGCCCACCACGACAACTTCCTCCAGCGTCTGGTCGCTTCCCTGCATAGAAACCGAAACCACGGCCCCGGTTATACTTGCTTCACGGTCGGCAAAGCCTATGGCTGTGAAAACCAGGGTCTGGCCGCTATTCGCGTTAATGGAGAAATGGCCGTTATTGTCCGTTTGGGTCAATAACGAGGGATTTTCCTTGACCGTCACGGTGACACCCGCTAGCGGGTTGCCTTGGTCGTCCGTAACGGTACCCGTCACGGACTGCTGCCCCTGTGCGATTATAACCGCAAACAGCAGCATTAAAATAGTAAAACAGTGTTTCATAATTACATTCATGTTTGTTTAATTGTTGTAGTGCATTATTGTTGTGGTGCGGGCTCGATTCTCCTATCCGCCTACGATTGAAAATACTCGTTGTTGGTTTTTTGCCCGATTAAAATACGCTATAAATCAGCTTCGAAAGTGTGCAGCCAAACAGGGTTTATAACCTGAATGATAAAACAAGGTTAACGTAGATTTTTGACAAAAAGAAATGTAGAAGCAACGCAACCGTTTGCTCAATTTCACGCAATCGATTGTTTTTGAGCGGGGGTGATCCCTGCATCTATTTGTCTAAAACGAGCAAGTTTGTAACCGAAAATTAAATCAGTTCCTACCTTCCAAGATGGCCCGGTATTTCAATAACGCTTCCAGGTAGTAATAATCCGCATAGGCTAACGGCACATCGATTTCATTATCATGTGGAATGGAGCCCACACTATGTTTCAGGATAAATCCATTGTTGGTGCCCGGTTGTGCTAAATAATCGTCAGACGATAACGATCGCAACATCTTAACCGCGGCGTCCTGATAGATAGCTGCCTTCTCCGAAGCGGCCATTTCTGAAAGGCTTAACAACGCCGACGCGATAATCGCCCCGGCGGAGGCATCCCGATACGTATGAGGGATTTCGGGGTCATCGAAATCCCAATAAGGAATGAGGTCATCCGGAAGATTAGGATGATTCAAAATATAGTCGGCAATGTGTTGCGCCTGCGCTAAATAACGCTTGTCGCCCGTTGCGTTGTAGCAAAGGCCATAACCATACACGGCCCATGCCTGACCACGTGCCCATGCAGATTCGTGCGCATAGCCCTGTGCCGTGTGCCGATGCCTCACTTCCCCTGTCTCGGGGTTATAGTCGACTACGTGATATGAGCTGTAATCTGGCCGGAAGTGGTTCTCCAAGGTGCGATCTGCATGCGAAACGGCAATTTTATAAAAAGAAGAGTCGCCACTCAATTCTGTGGCTTTGAAAAGGAGTTCCAGGTTAATCATGTTATCGATAATTACCGGATATTCCCATCCCCTTTCGGACTGCCACCCCCTGTCCGTGTCCCACGATAAGATGGCGCCGACCTTTTCATTATAGCGCTTGCTCAATGATCGGGCTGCCTGAATGATAACCGTTTTGTAGGCCTCATTGCCCGTTAACCGGTAACCATTGCCATAGCTGCTGTAAATCATAAAACCAACATCATGATGGCCGTGAAAGTTTTTCACTGGCTCTAAAAAGGCCGTCCATTTTTCTGCTTCCGCTTTCCACTTCTGGTCTTGGCTATATTCATAAAGGTACCACAATGAGCCCGGGAAAAAGCCACTCGTCCAATCGTAAATGCCCGATAACGTGTTTTTACCATCTTTGCCCACCGACTTGGGTAAGAATTTGCTATCGGTACGGTATTTAGCAACCGTATCAAGCATATTAGCGAGTTGGATTTCCGCTCTTGCGAACCCACTATCAATCATCGCCCCTTGCGGGGTCTCGCCCTTTTGTACCGTGCAACCCACGAACGATAAAGCCGTAAAACAACGTACTGCGAGACCTAATAAATTTAATTTTAGCATAATTTTATCTTTCAGTATTGACGAAGTGGGTCGTTAATCAGTCGATCTTTGTTCTTGCCGCATCAGCTCATCGAAATCTGGAGCCCTATTTTTGCGTTGAACCGGGCCGAGGTACTCCGGAAACCTTTCAGGGTTAAACGGATCGAAATAGTAAAGACCCTCCTTTGCAAAAAGAGCTAGGTGATTCGCTAACCTTTTTGTGAATTTTAGGTAATCTTTCTGCGTCGGATCGGACCATGCCGATTCGGCAAGGGCCGTAATTCTGGGAAACAGCATATACTCAATATGTTCATCCGTAGATAAGGCCTCTGTCCAAAGGTTAGCCTGTATCCCTTTGACCAGTTTGTCTGCATTTGGATAACCCATGAGCGCTTCGGAAGGAAAGTTGTAAACGGCCTCGATGGGAACGAATGCTTTCTGCCATTTCCGGCCGATGGTGTGTGAACTATCTTGGACGAAGTCGAAATAAAGCGGTAGCCTAGGGCACAATATCGTGCTGAACCCCTTATCAAGCCCTTTCCTTAATTCCTCCGGTTTATCATGCCGCCACCACAACACGGTTGTTCCCTTGGTAGGGAGATTCGCTCCCACCACTTCATCCCAAGCCATCACTTCGTTATTCAGCCGGAATACGCTGTCGGCCATCCGTACGATGAAATAATTTTCCACTTCCTTTAATGTCTCCAGTCCCTGCTCGTGCATGAGCGTTTGCACAGACGGATCTGCCTTCCAGTTTGCATTTCCAAAATGGACTTCATCGCCGCCCAGATGAATTTTCTGGAACGGGAATAGCGCATCCACCTCTCTCAAGATGTTCGTCAAGTATTCATAAACCGTTTCCTTCCCGGGATTAAATGTAAAATCGGGATACCGTTCCGATCCCCCGCCGCTAAATTCCGGATACGCCATATTAGCAGCGGTTGCATGTCCCGGCATATCAATTTCGGGGATGATCTCGATGTGCCGTTCCTTAGCGTAAGCAACTATTTCGGTAATCTCTTCCTGTGTATAATAGGCAGCTGTTGAAAGCGGGTCCGAGTAATTTCCCACACCGCCTATTAATGTCAACTTGGGATACTGCTTTATCTCAATACGCCAACCCGTTTGGTCTGTTAGGTGCCAATGAAACCGATTCAGTTTATAGAAGGCCATCCAATCCAGTATGCGCTTCACCGTTTCCTTTCCGAAAAAATGCCGGGATTCATCGAGCATGACGCCTCGCCATTCAAAGTAAGCTTTATCTTCGATGTCCCAGCAAGCAAGATGCAACGCATTGCCTTTTCGGTCGGTTTGCCGGATGATTTGCATCAAGCTCATCACCCCCAAAAACAATCCTTCATCATCCGACGACGTGATCTGGATTTTCTCGGCGCTCATGGAGAGGCGATAAGCGTTACCTTCTAGGTCGCTCCCTGGTGATAAACTCAGTAAGATGGCCGGCTCTTCTCCTGAATCTTGGATAGTAACCGGAATACCGGTATGTTTTAACAGTTCCTTTTGCAGAAAATCACCTGTTTTCTCCGCTTCCTTATCCACGATAATGATTGGTGTTGCTTGGGTAAGGACAAACTCCTCATTCACGGGCGTACTAACCAAGGGCTTCGGTATGATGGGTACGTCTTTTCCGTATGCCGTACCGACATGGGCTGTTAGGAAAAGAACGATAGATATAAATGTATAGAACCTCATAGCTTTATTTTAATCATCAGTAACCCCGGGTCCTGCTAATTACGGAAGATTATTACAATTTCTCAATTCGGAATTCGTAACGACCTTTTTTTGTAGGTTCTTTTTCTTTTAAGATGAGCAGGTGAATTTCTTTTCCCCACACGCTTGAGAGCCGCTGGTCGTTGAGCTCTACGGTCTCCGTCGCAGCCGTGAACCTATCGGCAGGGTAAGTCAGCCTCACCCGCTTGCCCGCATTTGCCAGCAGCACTTCCCCCGGCGTCGCGATGTCGGGTTCCGCCCACGTGAGGAAATGCATTTCTTGCGGGGCGAGGGTTTCATTTACCGCGAACTTATCGTTGATATGTAGCGTACGGCCTTCCAGGCGGTAGGTACGCATCCAGTTGTCAATTTGGGCGTCCGAAGGATAGGCATTGGCGACGTTCAGTGAAAGCTCCTGTTTGCTTCCATCAAACCGTACGTCGGCCGAGCGGTACCTGGCACCAGGTTTCTGCTCGAACCCGTTCACTTTAGGCACATTGTGGAAACCACTCTGCATGGTCCAGATGGTGTAGCGTTCGCTACTAAACGTTTGCCGGGTATAGGTCCCCACACCCGCATCGATAAAAAAGGGGATGTTGTCTACATACAACGAAAAGGTACCGACATCGTTATGGTTATGGCTTTCATTGTTATTCCCCCCTTTTGCCGCGAAGAATAATCCGCTATCCGTCTTCATGTAACAGAATTCCGTTTCGTCATACCACGCCGACCGGAATGCGGGAAGCGCGGGTTCGGCTGTCGAGAGGGCATCGAAAGACGTCAAGTCTTCCAGTACATGGAAGAGGTCTCTACCCAGCGAAACGCTGAACTTCCGATCGGCACGTTCGAACAGGTAGGCTGCAAACTGCTGCATTTCCGTGCTCTTTACGGCTTGGCCGTAACGATATATCAGCGACATGTTGCCCCCGCCCTTCGCAGAAGCATCGGCAAAGTTAACTACCCAGCTATCGCCGACATAGGAACGGGCGATATATTCGCCCATGTTCCGGATAATCGGCCGGTCGAAAATGGATACTTGGTTGTCCGTGGCATAGCTCAACAATTGCAGGTAATCATACAACTTACCAGCAGCATGGGCCCAATATGATGGGCCTTCCTCGCAGGCGCCGTCCAAATGGTTGTAGTTGATGAACTGATCGACAGATCGCAGCGTACGATAAACGCCGGCAGCCAGTTTATCGGGGTCTTCTTCTAAAAGCATGAAACAGGTGAGTACGTTGAAATTGCACCACGGGTTCCAATTGTTTACGATAGTGCCCGGTTTGGGGTTGATGGCTTGCCACCAGAAGTCGTCGCGCTCCATGTACGTATCGAGGATACGTGCGTTGAGCGTAGCGAAGAGCTTGGACGATATGGAGGGGTCTATCTTGTCGAATGTCTCCTTGAAAAAATAATAGGTCCACGAGAGAAATGAACCCATGTCGCCAGCCGTCAGGTCGATCACATGGCCGCTGCCATCGGGAAGCGAGCGGCCGCTCGCTTGGGGACCGGGCAAATGGGCCGACAATGCCCACGAGGTCATTTCGGTAAACAGCCATACGCCGTTGACGATTTGATCGACAAACCGCCCTTTCCCTTCGCACAGTTCGGCCATTACCAAAGCACTCAATGCCTTGCAATTCGCACCGAACGGCGCTTCCATGGCGGTACGTGAGCCACTTTTCTCAAATTCGATGTAATCGGTTGCTTTTACAACTTTCCATGCATAATCTAGATACTTTTCTCCGCTTGTTATCAGCTGGGTACGCACGGGCGCGGTGAGTTTTCCCCAAGCCGCCCGGTCTCTATACGCTGGGTAGGGTACCCACGATTGGTCTAGCACCAATTTCGATTTAATGGCGGTTTCGGTAACCGCGTGTTGCAACAAATCTCGCTTCTCGCTGGCGCGAGTACCGATAGCAGCGATAAGGACGATGGCGATAAGAAAGAGCTTTTTCATTTTCAGTTGTTGAATGGTCATTTCACACTAACATTCATCTAAGGATTTATGCTTGGCCGGAAGTTCCGCTTATTAACGGCAATGTAAAAAAGGTTAGTCAAAGATAGAAAAGTAAGGGTAACGCAATCGTTTGTCTAATCAACGCAATCGATTGTTTAAACTAAAATGTATCAGAGAAGAAGCAATAGTGGTGGGCGAAGATATAAATATAATGCAAACGATTACTTTTTACCGTTTGCGCTGCGATCTTCCTATTTTAAGACATGGCAGCACGCACACGATTGCGTAAACAGCACAACCGATTGTGTTTGTCAAATGTTTGCTAATAAGCGGGCTAATTAGTTAGTATTGTGAACCAAGCAGCTGGGTTTGATGTTTGGCCATATTTGTACCCTGCATGAAACCCCTGCGAAGACACACGAAATAATTAAGATAATGATTAATTTATTCCTTTTATTTTCCTTGATTTTGGGGTTTGGGTCGTGCCAAGAACCCGTAGAACAGTCGTTACTGCCCTTATCGCCGGGGCATGCTGCGCCAGATTCCACCATGGAATCGGTCCCGATTTCGGGGAACGCTTTTATCACTTCGAGCCATACGTCCGGTGTGGTTATCACCCGCGAAAAAGGACTGGCGGATTGGACGGGATTAAACGTGGTGATCAGTACGTATGTGTATATAAAAGGGACGGGGCGTCTGTCCGTTTCATTAAGTGGGCACGTCCCTTCAGGGACGAGTGTGGTCAAGGTCACCATCAACGGGGTGAGCAAGGAGGTTACGCTGTCGGGAAGTTCGCAGAGCGACCACTATGTCGGAGATTTTGATATTCCGGCTGTGGGTTATGCCAAAGTAGATCTGCAAGGTGTTTCCAAAACAGGCCCCTCTATCGGCGATATTTCACACATCGTTTTGGGTGGCGAGGCCGTAGCATCCGGCGCCGTTTATTCGAATCAAACGGATTATTATTACTGGAGTAGAAGGGGGCCTTCCTGTCATTTGGCGTATGAGGTGCCTCCAGGTGAAAATGCTACCTATTATTACAACGAGATCTTCGTTCCTACCGGTGAAGATAAAATAGGGTCATATTTTATGGCCATTGGATTTGGCCAGGGGTATTTCGGCATCCAGGTCAACTCCGCCACCGAACGCCGTATCCTGTTTTCTGTTTGGAGTCCGTATTCGACAGATGATCCAAACTCGATTCCAGAAGACCAACGCATATCACTGAACAGGAAAGGGCCAGATGTATATGTTGGTAAATTCGGCAACGAGGGTTCGGGAGGGCAAAGTTATCTGCAATACCATTGGGCGGCCGGAACCACTTATCGGTTTTTACTGAAAGGAATCCCGGATGGTGCCGGAAATACCGATTTTACGGCATGGTTTTATATGCCGGAGACGTCTAGCTGGAAATTAATTGCCAGTTTTAAGCGCCCCCAAACGAACACTTATTTAATGCGTTTCCATAGTTTTCTAGAGAATTTCAATCCCAATAATGGGTATTTGGGGCGCCAGGTAACATTTAAAAACCAATGGTACTATGCCGGTTCTTGGAAACCGATTGCCGCAGCGCGCTTCACGGTAGATGCTACCTATCGGAATAATCAACGTATCGATGCCACCGGTGGCGTCACCAGCGACGGCTATTTCCTGAAAAATGGTGGGTTTTTTAATGAGACTGTGTCCCCGAATACGAGGTTCACCTTTCAACAGAAGGGAATGGCCCCGCAGATCGAGTTGAATACACTGCCGTAATTTATAACTCAGGTTTACACGCACACGATTGCGTGGTCAATTCCACGCAGACCTGTAAATATTTCCCCAAAAACTTGCTGCATATATGGCATTTATGTCTATTTTTGCGTCTCACCTTTTACGTAATTCCTACAATGGCAAGACTAAATTTACTGGAAGAAACACGCTTCGAGAAAGTACCCGTGAGTGTTCACTCCGACCCTACCGCGGCCTCCCTGGCGGTGGCCAAACGTATCGCCGACCTGATCCGCAGCAAGAAAGAAAGAGGTGAGCAGGCCATCCTTGGCCTTGCTACAGGTGCTACCCCTGTGCGGGTTTATGCGGAGCTGGTCCGCTTACACCGCGAAGAAGGACTCAGCTTCCAAAATGTGGTTACCTTCAATCTCGATGAATACTACCCGATGCTGCCCGATTCGGAGCAAAGTTACGTGACGTTCATGAATAGGCATCTCTTTGACCACGTGGACATCGAGCGTGCCAACGTGCATATCCCCGATGGCACCTTGGCGATGGAGGATATCCACGATTATTGCCTGGCCTACGAACAAAAGATCACTGCACTCGGCGGACTGGACCTGCAGATCCTCGGTATCGGCCGAACGGGTCACATCGGCTTCAACGAACCGGGATCGGCCCCCAATTCCGGCACACGGCTCGTCACGCTCGATGACCTTACCCGCCGGGATGCCTCACGCGACTTCGGCGGTAAAGAGAACGTACCCACCAAGGCCATTACCATGGGAATCGGTACGATCTTCAAGGCACGCGAGATCATCCTCATGGCATGGAACCAGAAAAAGGCCGAAATTGTCAAGAAAGCCGTCGAAGGCGAACTTTCCGCTGACGTACCGGCCACCTACCTACAGTTGTCAGACAGCGTGGAGTTTGTGCTCGACGAAGATGCGGCGTCCATGCTCACCCGTTTCGATACGCCATGGCTGGTGAAGGATTGTGTGTGGGACCGCAAAACCATCAAGAAAGCGGTGGTGTGGCTCTCGCAAACCCTTAAGAAACCGGTACTCAAGCTAACCGAAGACGATTACAATACCAATGGTATGGCGCAGTTGGCTACCGAAAAGGGCCCCGTGTACCATATCAATATCGATATCTTCAACCAACTGCAGCATACGATCACGGGATGGCCGGGTGGAAAGCCCAATGCCGACGATAGCCAGCGGCCCGAACGTCGTGATCCGGCAAAGAAACGGTCGATTATCTTCTCGCCGCACCCCGATGATGATGTTATTTCGATGGGCGGCACGTTTATCCGGTTGGCAGACCAGGGCCACGATGTGCATGTAGCGTACCAAACGTCGGGAAACACGGCGGTATGGGATGACGATGCGCTACGTTTCGTTGAGTTTGCCACCGATTTTGCCAAATCCCAAGGGCTTGATACACAGAAGTTGGAAGCGCTCTATCGGGAGGCACGCCAGTTCATTGCCGATAAGAAGCCGAACCAAATCGATACGGCAGAACTGCTCACAGTCAAAGGGCTCATCCGAAAGGGCGAAGCCATCGCCGGTGCCCGCTTTGCCGGGTTGCCCGATGAAAATATCCATTTCCAGAACCTGCCCTTTTACGATCGGGGTAAGTATAGCAAAGCGCTGGATTTTGAAGACGACATCGTGGCGACCATGGAGCTGCTCCAACAGATCAAGCCCCATCAGATTTTCGCGGCTGGCGACTTCGCCGATCCACACGGTACACATAAAGTGTGCTTCGATATCATCCACGAAGCGATGGCACGTCTCCGTAAAACCGAGGCGTGGACGAAAGACTGCTGGTTATGGCTTTACCGCGGTGCCTGGCACGAATTCGAAATCCATGAAATCGAAATGGCCGTACCCTTATCGCCACAAGAAGTGTTGCGCAAAAGGCACGCCATCTTCAAACACCAATCGCAGAAGGACCTGCCCGTATTTCCAGGCGACGACGCCCGCGAATTCTGGGTGCGCGCCGAAGAGCGTACGCGCGAAACGGCCAAACGGTACGACGGCCTGGGCATGGCCGAATACGAGGCGATTGAGGCTTTCGTTCGGTGGAAGTTCGAGGAAGACGAAGCATAGATTCCCGTCGCCAATGGCATTTGCCGTTGGCGACATCTCCATTTACAGGCTCCGCTTGGTTACTGCATAAATGAAGGCTTCTTTCTTTTTTGGTGAAATCATCACTGGGTAATCGTCGGTCATCACCGCGTATCCACCGTCTGATTTTATCATTTTTTTGATCTGGTTGAGGTTGATGATGTGTGAGTTATGCACCCGCATAAACGCGTGTCCCGAGAGTAATAATTCATATTCCCTGAGGTTCTTACTTACCATAATTTGGCGGCCATCGGTCAGGTAAAAGGTGGAGTACGCACCAGCGGCTTCAATCCGGATGATTTCCTCCAGTTGAACAAATACAAACTCGTTAGCTAAGGACAGGGTAAGCCTGGGCGGGTGATGATGTTTCAACTGGTGTAGGTTTTCTATCAATGACGCCATCAACTTGTGTTGGCTCTCCACCGTTCTACCGGCCACTTTGTTAACCGCATCTTTCAGTTCTTCCACGTCGATGGGTTTGAGCAAATAGTCGGCGGCGCTAAACTTGATGGCCCTTATCGCATAGTGGTCGTATGCCGTCGTGAATATAACCGCAGGACTGAGGTCGTCAACCTGTTGGAGCACTTCGAAGCCTGTTCCGGTTTGAAGCTCAATATCCAAAAAAAGTAAATGAGGGTTGTGCGCCCTGATAAGCGAAACGGCTTCGTCAATTGTGCCCGTTTGGGCCACAACCTCCACTTGCGGGCAATTGGAGGTTACGAGGTCGCACAGCAGCTCTCTACTACGGGCCTCGTCTTCAATAATAATTGCTTTTTGCATGTGCCTTGTTAGTAATCAAACACAATTTCCTCTCGCGTCCGTGAATTGACCAGGAGCCGTAACTCCACCTGCGTGCCCGCCGAGGTCCCGTTTGGCGACACCAGATCTTTTACATTCACCAACACGCGATCCGGTACTTCTTCATTCAAGACGCGTATGCGGTCGCGGAGAAGACCCTTATAGGGGGTTGTGTCGTTTGCGTCGCGCTTCTGGTTTCGTGCCTTAACTGCTTCACGGCCACAACCGTTGTCTGTAATCGTACAGATCAAATAAGGCTCGTGGTAGCTGAAAGCTATGGTAACTTCTCCTTTTCCTGCTATGTTGAGGATACCGTGGTACAGTGCATTTTCCACGTAATGGTAGATGATTAAGGGGGGTATTCCCGTAATATCGCGCGGAGTGCCATCCGCCATGGCGATGGCGTAGTCGAATTTGCCCCCATAACGCATCTTTTCAAGTTCGAGGTAAAGGCTCAAAAAGCGCTCCTCCTGAGCCAGGGTAATTTCCGGTTCATTGGCCTGCGTGATGAGCTCCCGGATAAATCGGGAAAAACGCGATACGTAGCTCAACGAGGTGCTGGTATCGCCCTTGTTGATGTAATACTGCAGGTCATTGAGGGAGTTGAATAAAAAGTGGGGGTTTATCTGGGCTTGCAGCACCCGCATGTGCAACCGTCTGTTAATCCGCTCAATATCCCGATTTTGCCTTCCGATCACGGTGTTGCGTTGGGTCAATAGCTTAGTCAAGCGTGTTTTCATCCGGTATCGGTTATAGATCAGAATAACGATGATGATCGCTATAGCAATCATTAGGATGCTCACGTTCCGGAGTATCTTATCACGCTGGGATGCCAGCAGCGTACTAGCCAATCGTTGCGATACGATTTCACGCTCCTTGGTTACCAATTCAAGTTCGGCGTCGCGCTGCCTGTCGGGGCTGGCACCGGGTCCTTCCAAGATGATACCACCGATTTCGCTGCCCAGGTATTTGGCGAGCAGCGTGTTGACCAACCGTTTGCACTCAAAACTCTGGAAATACTCGTTGGCCACAGGTTGCCAATCGCTGGCTTTAGGGAAGATACCAGCCAATCCCGGTCTTTCGGTGGCAAATAAATGCTGTCTTTTTACTTTGATTCCTTTCTGCAAGCTTACCACATACACAGTAAGCGGTACGTAACCGAAGGCATTCCCATCGCTCGCGATTTTTTCCAGTATCTCATAGTCGTCATATTGCCGGGATATGGGTATGTCGAGTCCGCGGATAAGCTCTTCCATATCGTCCTCCATGGCGGTATATTGCATCGTGTAACCGCGCAGGTGCGCAATCGTGTCTAGGAACGCCGACTCATTCGTAAACGTGGGCATGAGTTCATTGGTCACCAATACGTTGATATCGGGCATATACGGCGGGGTAAATCCAACCTCTTGGCGCCGTTCAGGCGTGATCGAAAAGAAAGACCACCCGAATAAGCCTTGGTTGCTGGCCTGATGGACACGGTCATAGATGGCATTAAAACTTCCCGCATCCGACCATTTGACCCGCACCTCATATCCGTACCTTTTCTTGATCCAAGCTACAAAGGACTCCATCAGTTCAAACTCCACGCCTTGCAGTTCACCATTTTGGTCTTCAAAAATGAAGGGATCAATGTCATACCACAATGCTGTGATGGTGCCCCCGCCGTTTTTCTGGACGGTTGCCCAGCTGTCCATTTCCTGTGCTGACGCCGCAATCATCCCGGCACCCAATACCAGGGATAAGGAAAAAAGTCGGGCAAGGTATTGTTTCGTACGGCGCATTCTACAGTGAGTTCCTTATGGCGAAGGTAATAAAATGGGATTAAAAAGCCTTCGGTTTTCCTGCAAGCATTTTTTTGTAGTCTTTTGGGTTAATGGGTTTAAAAAACTCACGGATGAAGTTACGGGAAGCCTGTGTACGGAGGCCCAAGTCCGTCATCAGCTCGTCGAGGTGCTGGTAATTGAAGGGCGCTACACATAGACCGCTGAATTCGGCCGCTATGGGCCGCGCTTCACACCGCCATCTTTCCATCGCCCTCATTTCCTCGAGCATGTCTTCGGCAGGAGGCAGTATCAGGTCGCCCGAAACCACCGCAGCGAGCCAGTGGGCAGCCACCTCTGAGGTCAATGTGGTAAATAAACTCGAGTTAAAGCCCACGAAGCCCATTTGTGGTAAATCCGGATGTACTATGTTTCGATATAGCGTGTACATGCCATTCACATTGGTAATCATTTCCTGGTATTGCACACCCAGAAACGGTAGGCGTTGCCTGAAGCCCGTCCCGAATATCACCACGTCGGGCTGCAGAACCTCGCCGTTTGTTAACACCATGGTTCGACCTTCAAAGCGTTTCACCTCTGCGCAGATCCCGACAATCTGCTTTTCGGCGACCATTTTATAGAACCCCACGGGTTCAACCCCCAAACTGCAGCTGATCTGGTCTTCGATGCGATGAGCCGGCAACATGCCACAAGTTTTTAACTGAAATTGTTTTTTCAGCAGCATCTCAAGGGCACGCCACTGCGCCCAAACCAACGGCCTGCCTATCGAATGCAAGACACGCTGAAAAATCGGTTTTTTGCGCGCATTGAAAAACGCCTCCGAAAAGCGAGAAAACAACAAATATTTCATATTGATGATATTGCCGAAATAGCGCGGCACCTTCCACTGGGCGCGGCGGTAAACCAGTGTGCAGCTTTTCCCGACCTCTGCCGCTACGGTCGCCATATCAGTGGCTGATTTGGCAAATCCTACTACCGCCACATCCTTGCCCGATAGCTGGTCGGCATCCAGCACTTCGGAAGAGTGCCGTATCGCACCGCCAGCATTAAGGTAAGCATCCATGCCGGGGATCTTTGGTACATGCGGTTCGTGGAACGTGCCGGTACAAACCACCACATAGGCGAACGTTACTGTCTCGTCGTCCTGTAGCCGTACCACCCAATTGAACCCGTCATAGTACATGCTTTTCACCGTTGTACCGAAGCGGATGCAGGGCATGATCCCGAAATGTGTGGCGTAGTCGTGCAGGTACTGCCGAACCTGTTCACCCGTGGGCCACATCGGATAATGTGTAGGCATTGGAAAATCCGAGAACGCATATTCATCGCGGGTGGTCTGGGTAGTTACCCCAACGTATGAGCACCGTTTGTGCCATACGCCACCAATGGCATCTGCCTTTTCCAGTACCGTTACCCGGTAGCCCTTTTGCATAAAGGTTTTTGCAGTCGTGAGGCCGCTGATTCCGGCCCCGATGATTCCGATATGTTTCATTTTGCTATTAATTAAAAGCTGTAGTTATTTTTTTGTGATAGTTACCTTAAAATCACTTATTTTACGTCGCCAATGAGACGAACATGATTGCCTATTTTATCACCGCCGGAAGTGCCACCCTGGTTACGTTGCTTAGTTGTCTGTGGTATTTCAGAAGAAAAGCAGCTCGTATCCGGCTGGCTCACCAACAACAGGTGAGCGAATTGGAAGACATTGCCTGGCGCGCCCAGATGAACCCCCATTTCCTCAACAATTGCCTTAACAGCATCAATGCCATCATCAATCAGCATGACAAACCCCTTGCAACCCATTACGTAAGCAACCTTTCCCGCCTTACGCGCAACATATTGGAAAGCTCGCAGGAGCGGGTTATCACGCTCGCCGATGAGTTGGATGCCGTGCAGCAATACGTGGCTTTGGAGCGGCTCCGTTTTGGCGATGGTTTGTTGGTGAACGTCTCCCTCGCATCGGGAGTGGACCCCGCCCACGTCATGGTACCGCCCCTTTTCATCCAGCCCTTCATCGAAAACGCCATCGTCCATGGATTGCTTCCACGCGGTACCGGAGGAACTGTTGACATCGCTATTTCCATACAGGATGGTGTTCTTTGTTGTACCGTCGCTGACGACGGTATCGGACGTGAAGCACGGAACCGCATCATCCGCGACAACGGGTTCAGAAAATCCATGGGCATTGCCATCACCCGAAAACGGATTGCGCATTTCAACGCGCGCCACGGTTGTACGTTGCCGTTTGTAATCCGGGACCGGATGGATGCGGAAGGCGGCGTAAGCGGCACGGTAGTCGAAGTGCAGTTGGCACTGGTAAACGATACGTAAAGTCGGTGCGTTGCCATGGTTGCCGAAGCCTTTATTGAATGTTTACCAGTACTTTTATTTTCCCTACTCCGGCTCCATCGTATGTTTGTAGCGCCTTTCCGATCACTTGGCCCGCCGCGATTTTGCTTTTGTCGGCTTTCATGGCTACCCCGCTAAGTGATGAGGTCACCAATAGGTCGCCCCGGTTGATAGCTCCGCCTTCGAGGCAAACCTTGGTGGGCACCACGCCGATGACGCCCATGGGCACCTTGTCGGAAAGATCGTCTTCGATGCCCGCCTCCGTTAGTAGTACCCCCGGTTTGGTGGCATATACACCGACCACTAGGTCGGAATAAGGCTGGCTCGACTTGGTCACCGTGCGGTCCGCATCCCTGGAAATGACCAGCACATCACCGGGTTCATACTGTTCTACCGTCCCCATGACATCAAACGCCTCGGCAATGTCGGCCCCACTGTTTTGGGTACCATCGTTGAAATAGCCCCTTCCAGTTGAACTGATCCGGGCCCGGTTGACATTCCCCTGCCGGAATACGGCGAGGTTGCCGCTGCCTGCGGAATTGACGCGAAACACATCAGAATTGGTGGCAGCGTTTGTCCGGGTTAACGTTAACAAACTGCCCGTCCCAATCCCGCTGTCTGTACTTTGGATGACAGAAGAGCTGTTCGTGCTGTTCGCCATTAACGCAGATCCCAGGTTACTCATCTGTCGTACGTGGAGCGTAGGCGCGCTGGTTCCGTCGCCGCTAACTGAAATAAATTCACCGGCGCCCCCATCACCAGTATTCCGCGCGGTGATGGTGGGTGCGGTGCTACTGCTTACGAAATTGCCAGCCATACCCGAGTTGCTTTGGGTCTCGACGGCGAGGGCTGCGCTGCTATTGGCCGGGCGGGTATTTGTTACTTTAAGGACGTTCCCCGTGGCTCCCACCGTGTTCGTTATATCGGCCACAGGGGCTGGGCCCTGTGCCTCCGCTCGGAGTGCCGTGCCCGTGCCGCTATTGTTGGTAAAGAACGTGGTTCCACTACCTAAATGCATTGCACGCAGCGAAAAGCTCGTATTAGCCGGATTGGCATTGACGAAGAAGCCTGCCCCGCCGGTGGCACCGTCTGCTTGCGCTCGTATGGCAGGTCCATTGCCGCTGCCCTTGAAAAGGGCGGCCAACCCCATCGTACTGGCCGTTTCGACATAAAGCGCTGGTTCAATATTGCCGGGGTTCGTTGACCTGATATCCACGGAGGTGCCCGATCCGGCATTCTCGGAATAAATCGCGGAGCCTGTAGTGCT
>NZ_JBMQOC010000012.1:0-119157 GCF_053550995.1 Parapedobacter sp. | reverse complement strand
TACACCAAAGCCGGCATCTTTAGCCAAATCGGGAAAAAGACCGATATGTTCGCCCGGTTCTCTACGGTTGCGGGCGAGCGCGGTGCGGCGGACGCCGAACGCGATATCCGGGGCTTTGCATTGAAATTCTATACCGACGAAGGGATATGGGACTTGGTGGGCAACAACACACCTGTATTTTTCTTCCGCGACCCGATGAAGTTCCCCGACCTGAACCACGCCGTTAAACGAGACCCGAAGACCAACCTTCGGAGCGCCAACAACAACTGGGATTTCTGGACCCTGCTTCCGGAGGCGTTGCACCAGGTTACCATCGTCATGAGCGACCGCGGCATCCCCCGTGGCTACCGCCATATGCACGGCTTTGGCAGCCATACGTATAGCTTTATCAATAAAGATAACGTCCGGCATTGGGTGAAGTTCCATTTCGTCACCCAGCAGGGCATCGAAAACCTTTCCGACGAAGAATCGGCCAGATTGATCGGTGTGGACCGCGAGTCATCGCAACGTGATCTTTTTGATGCCATTGAACGCCGGGATTTCCCGAAATGGAAGATGTTTATCCAAATCATGACCGAGGAGGAAGCAAAGACCTACCGTTTCCATCCATTTGATTTAACCAAAGTATGGTCCAAAAAAGACTTTCCACTCATCCCGGTAGGCGAGTTCGAACTGAACCGCAATCCCGATAACTATTTCCAGGATGTGGAGCAGGCTGCCTTCAACCCCACCAACATCGTACCCGGTATCGGCTTCTCGCCGGATAAAATGTTGCAAGGCCGGTTGTTTTCCTATGGCGATGCCCAGCGTTACCGATTGGGTGTAAACCACTACCAAATACCGGTCAATAAGCCGAAATGCCCCTACCATGCCTTCCACCGTGACGGTGCCATGCGCGTGGATGGGAACTACGGCGACGCCAAAAACTACGAGCCGAACAGCTATGGTGAGTGGCAGGAACAACCCGCCGCCAAAGAACCACCACTGGAACTCGAAGGCACGGCCTACGCGCACAACTACCGCGACGATGATGAAGACTACTATACCCAGCCGGGCGACCTGTTCCGCATCATCAAAGCGGATGGCAAAGCCGATATCCTCTTCCGGAACACCGCCGCACAGGTGGGTGGTGCCGATAAGTTCATCCAAATCCGCCACATCCGCAATTGCTACAAAGCCGACCCCGCTTATGGCGAGGGTGTAGCAGAAGCACTGGGGCTGACCATGGACGAAGTGAACAGTTTCGACATGACGCCATACGACCGCGGCGCACCGCGGCCAACCAACGGATAAAGATAACCGGAAACGTCTCCGGGCGCCCGGGTGCCCGGAGACGTTAATAACCGGATTGCCTCGTCAAGTCAACGCTTCCGTTTAAGCGCACGCCGTTAAGCGCCGAAAATTGGTTTCAAGATTTCGACGAAAAGGTTATATGCCATTGAGTTCTATGGGAGACTGAAATCAGAGCGACCAGAAACAATATTTAAGCCGTTTTAAGTTGCCCATGCCGCCCCCATCGGGATAAGTTTTAGGTGGAATGATTTCAAAAACCTGACAATTTTACGTACCACTGGCTTCTCTCCTAAAAGACTTATGATCGCAGCAACTGGACGGCTACAGCTTCCAGCTATGACAGCCGAAACGGGCGTACCGACCGCATGCCCGGTGCCGCCTTGGATGATGACATCAGCAGCATATGGGTAAACTTAGTCGGAAGCACTGATTTTCCCCATTGGCTGGCAGTTGATATGGGCGAAGTAAAAACAGGTACCGCGGGCTTTTGGTTAGGTTTCGAGAATAGCCGGAACGAAGTACCGAAGCTCGTTGATGCATACGTTAGCAACGACGGCCTGACATGGACACTTGTTGAACAATATAATGTGGCTAATGCAGGGGGTGTTCAGCGGTTTGAATTTCCGGAACCACAAGACTGCCGCTATATCAAGGTAGTTTGTCTGGAGCCGAGCGGCGATCAGGCCAATGTAGTGATTGGTGAAATCGGCGCTTATAAGCGTTAGCGTTTGTCTTGGCGGAGGCCGATGTGCACTGGCTTTAGGGGTGCTTTTTCCCGAGATACGACGGAAGCGGTTGGAGGGGCTGAATAAATTTTGGGTAACTTTACCGTTATATCGGCAAGCACATCTTGCTTCCGCGGGGGTTGTAAACGGATTTGACTAAGTTTGTCGTTCACGCTACACGCCATCATGAAAAGCTATATATGGGGATATTCCTACTTGCAGGCTCACCCTCCATTATTTACGGAACGAACGGGCAGGCGGCGATACCGGAGGCAGGAGCCTATTAAGGTAAATAAGGCTTCACCAAGTTTTGGTATCCGATAACTTCAAACGCCTCGGGACCATCGTTCAGGGTGGCACCCTGCGGCATATAAAGCCAAATATCATCCACATGTACCGTTTCCTGACCGTTCTTCGTATATTTTCTTCGCAGCACCCCCTCGCCCCTATTGTACCCGTCGACCCTACGTAGCGATAGCAGTTTTCCATTCGCCGATATTTCCAACCGGCAGCTATCGATATCCATCAACGTGCGGGGTTGCTTATCGATGAAGTCGATTTTGTTCTGTTTCAGGTTTTCAAATGCATCGTGCTCATAGTAGGCCCCTTCGGCGAGGTGACGCATCCCTTTTTCGATACGCGCCACGTACGCGGACCCTTCGCGGTGCTCATAATGGTGCTTCAACTGGTCATAAAATTCCATCACGGCCGCTTTCAGGTGCACGCTATCTGCCGCTTCAAACGTCTTTCCGTTCCGCCAATCTTCAAGCTCATAAGGCACGTCAGCTTCAAAAGCTGCCTGATGAACAAAGTTCCGCTGCCCGGAGTAATCGCCTTCGGGCAGATCATACTGGTAAACCACCGCCGGGTCCGTTGCATTCCCCTGGCCATCCATGCGCTCGATGGTTAGACTAAACACATGATCATACCCCACATCGCCCAAAAAGGCCAGGTGGCTTGTGCCGTCATCATCCATTGCCGGCAGGATCGTGATGCCCAGTTCCTGCTTACCGGAAGCGGGGATACTGTTGTTGATGAGAAACCACCGTGTGTTTCCCGCGTTCTGGTTTTTGGTGGCTACCGTTATCCCGTTTACCTGAATGGTGTACGACAAGGAGCTCTTTACCCTAAGCCGGTATACCGGCCCACTACCGCCTGTTGCAACATGCTCTTTGGGTTGGCCACAGGCCTGCATGGCCGTTACCATTAGTAGTAATAATAAACTGAAGTTTGCACGCATCTCATTTAACCTCATGGTTCACCGATATGGATTCCTTATTCGACGCACAAATTAAACATTTATTTATTATGCGAAATAACTTCCGGCACATACGGTTGGGATGTCTTTAGTTGCATGCCAAAAACGGTGTCAATAGCAGCAAATAAAAAATGGGATGCTTCATTATGCGCTGTGGGCATCGGTTTGAACATCGAATAACGGATTAATAGGGTGCATGAGCCTGCTAGCTACTTTCAATGCTCGTATGAACCCTACCGAAATCGGCGATGGCCAGGTCTTTCTTATGGATGCAGTATGTTAGCGTGCCCGCATCCCAAAAGCTGAATTTCCCAATGCTTTCCATGTTGAGCAAAACCATCCATTCGCTTGGCTCGCCGCCGAAACGCGCTGCTGCCTGCTCTTCCGGCGATTCGTGCTGGGTGAATACGTAGCTGTTAAGGCTGTGCGTCCTGAAATTACGATAAGGGCCCTTGTGTCCGATTGATTCGTGCTTTTCAAGTAGCTGTTCTACAAACTCCGTTACGTTGTCTTCAAAATGCCCGTATGCGGCGTCATCTTTTTTCAGACTTTCCAAATATCCGGCATACTTCGGGAAACGCTCTTCGCCATGATGGTACAGATTATAGGTGGAAG
Source organism: Parapedobacter sp. (assembly GCF_053550995.1). Lineage (NCBI taxonomy): Bacteria > Pseudomonadati > Bacteroidota > Sphingobacteriia > Sphingobacteriales > Sphingobacteriaceae > Parapedobacter > Parapedobacter sp. Next base: position 115,266 of record NZ_JBMQOC010000012.1, on the reverse strand, counting down.
GCAAGGAAACGGCATTGGCAAATTTTACGGCCACCGCTTTCCGGTAGTTATCGTCAAAATCAGGGTCGGTAAATTCCGTTTCTTCATTGTACTCATGGCGTTTTAGCCCGCTGAACGCATGGGCATATAATACAATGGTTTTGTCTACATGCTCTTCATCGCTTACAAAAAAATACAGCATGCCTGTCCTAGGCAGGTAGTGCTGGAAAGGAGCGGCTTCTTCACAGTTGATCTGTGCATGGAACAGGTACAGGGCACCGTTTTTGCCTGCCGGGTGGGCCCAGTCTTCCGGCAAATCGGGGGCGCCGCCAACTTTGGATGTGCCCAGCGGAATTTCCTGCAAGTCATCGTCGAGCATCAAATACGTGCCTATACGCGCGGTACCCAGCAGAAAATCTTTGTACGCTTTCACTTCCTCATTCTTATCAATTTCATTGGCCAGTTGCTCGCGCTCCTGGGGATAGCGCGTCAGGTCAAACAAGGATTCATCCATCGGATCGGGGTTTTTGCTGTTGTAAGCCGTATCCATATATAGCTTTTTATACTTGCGGTCCACCCTTACCGACGGTATTTCGGCGAGGCTTTTCGGCAGGCTTCGAAAGCGATTTCCTTCGATATCCAAGGCGCTCAGATGGGGTAAACGGCCAATGCTTTCGGGCAGGGAAGTAAGTTGGTTATTCCTAAAACTGATTTCCCTCAAATTGGTAAGTGAAGTGATTTCCTCCGGTATTTCGATGAGATTTGCCGCTTGGATCGTCAACTCCTCTAAATGGGTGAGCCGACTGATTGTTGGTGAAAGCAATTTCAGTGTACTGCGTTTAAACCCACCGTAAATTTGAACGGTATGCAAGCTGGTAAGCTGGAAAAACGCATCCGGAAGTGTTTCGAATTCTAAATTTGCCTGGCCTCCAATCCACAGACGTTCCAGGTTTTTAAAGGAAAGGACTTTTTCCGGGAAGCTGCTAAACGCACCTTTACCAATACGCAGGTCGTACACTTCCAGCGGATTTCTTTTCAATGCTTCTTCCAATGTCAGCGATTCCCTTTCCGGAAGAAGCGGTTTAGGGTCAAAATGCTTGACGATCTCAATGGGCACAGCCCCTTCATTGCCTTCGTATTCCGGGCGCAATTCGCCTTTGATGTACACCTGGCCTTCCTGCACATCGATGGTGCCATAAAACCGGGCTGTAATGGGAAAGCCATACACTTCGAAGCCGGAAAAACGCTTCCCATACGGGCATTCAATTTTTGTATCGTACCTGCCGCCGGGAATAGCGAGGTCGGAGTAAGTCACCAACCGGATCCAGTCTACCTGGGCAGGTTCCTCCAGCATGCCGTTGTGAAAGGCTTCCGTCAATTCCAGCGCAGGCGTTAACAGGTTGATCCGCAGTTTGCCTTTCCGGACCACCACTTCGGACGTGAGGGCTTTCGGATCACTGTAAACAGTGCCTTCAATGGGGTGGCTGCCGAAGCCTACGTCTATTCCGTTGATCTTAAAAAATTCTTGTAGTATCATTCTTTGATTTTTACCGGTTTAAAATATCCTCCAAATCGTTATTGAGCCGCTTAAACATTTCCGGGATCTTCCATACTTTTTTCCAGGAAGTGATGGTTTCGGGCCCGGGCACGTAGCCGTAGGTTTTTTCCAGAAGCCCAAACAGTTCAGGAGCTTTTTCTTTTATCAAATCGCTGCGATGAAAAAACAGTTCTGTGCTCACGGCCAAAAACTCCAATTTGTTTTTCAGCGCATAAGCGTCTAAAAAATCCATTTGGCCGGCAGTGGCCTGATCAAACTGCTTGCGCCATTGGTTATGCCATTCCCGTTCATCGACCTGATGGAGCAGGGCCGGGGCAGGAATGCCGTTGAAGCCGTCATTATCAAAATCAATGGCGTGGGCTGTTTCGTGAAGAATCACATTCCTTCCTTTTTTATCGTACTGGTTGCTCAAGTAATAAGGCCAGCTGATATAAAGGTGCATTCCCTTGTTGTGTGCCGACAGCGAATCGTTCATTAAGGAAAGAACCTTGTGTATGTTTTCTTTATAGGGAAGGATGTTTGTTTCTATCGATGCCTTCCATTCGGGGTTGCCCGTGGTTTGGCCATAACGGACAAGCCGATCAAAAAGATAGGTGAAGCTTTCTTTCATCCCCTGAATTTCCCCGCTTAATTTTTCCCGGTAGAAATCGGATAGCGGTTCTTTGTCAGCCAATTTTTTCACTTGTTTGAACTGGCGCTCCAGACGGTGCAGCTTTTCGTCATCTTCCCTTTCTTTTGGCCAGACCATCAAAAATACCCGGCTTAGGGTATGTTGCACTTCCGCTACGGCGGGCAGGAAAGTTTTTGGCCCGTCTGAAGTGGCAAGACCGGCAGCATCCGCATGACGGGTAAGAAAGACATGTTCGGCTTCAATGATGACGGAACGCAGGGAACGGGGCACCCCCTTACGGCGCAAATAAAGGATTTTAGCCATCTCAAAGCAGACGGCCAGCCGGATATTTCCCTTTACCGGGCGACCTTCGGTATTGATGATGGGTAGCTCCCGCTCTAACTCAAACAAAAATTCCCGGAAGCCTTTTCGGCGACCGGCGTCTATCAACGGAACATCTTTATCAGCATGCAATGCCTCCAGAAGTGCTTGTTTTTCTACATCGGTGGGCGGGTCGTAATGGACCAGCAGGGACTCCGCCGGAGGCTGATACAAAGCCTCAGGGGAAATTTCTTTCAGTTTTTTATAAACAAATTTGTTGATCATAACCCGTGCCACGTTGCTTTTTTAAAACATGCTCAGAAACTCCTTTTTTTGTGGTTGTATCCGTTCTTCTGCAAAATGTTCCGGTGCAACCACCGTTTAAAAACCACGTTTATAGGATTTCATCGTAATTTAATCAGTCGGCGGATCCAGCAATTCCATTAACGCGGCCACCACTTCGTCTTCCAGCGCCTTGATTTTACGCCGTTTGGCCAGCACATAGATGCCCAGCGGCAGACAAAAAAGGAGGAGTATAAACCCCGTATCCAAACCGCTGCTGGTTGTGATCGTCCCTTTTTCGGGTTTTAATCTCAACCCAATGTTTCCGGTAACGGTAAACCCACTCGTACGTACTTGGAGGGCGCCAAAGTTTGTCGTTATTCTGCGGTGGGGCAATTTGGCACGAATACCTTCAACCAAATGCTCTTTTGAAAAGGGCTTAAAACGTAGTGTTTGCATAGTGTATGTTAGTTGCGTTATTTAATCAATTATCCTCAATGTACTCCCTCTTTTTTCTGGTCAAGATTAAATTCGATCAAAGCGATCTTGCCGCTCAGGCAAAAAAGAAGCCATATGACTGATGCCGCCCTCATGGCTACCTTCATTTTAATCATCGTACTTTTTGCTCGTCTCATCCAGTAGGTGTTGCAGGCATTTGCTTGCCTCACTGAATATTTCGGCATCCATTTCCGACTGTGTGGAAGAGCTTGTAAGCTGGGCCCGTCCGCCTGAAAAGTCGAGTTGGACCATTACGCTGTCATCGCCCCAAAGGAAATCGTAAATCACCGCAGTGCCCTTTTCTTCCCCGCTTTGATAGGCAGCCAGCTGCTGGAGGAAGGAAAGCATCGGAAGTATTTCCAAAAAGTTCTCGCTGAATTGCAGGGCAACGAAGGTCCAGGTCTGTTGTGCATCATTGTAATCCTGCCAGGCGCCCATGCGCTCATCTGCCAGGAAACCATCGACTATTGCCCGGTTGTGGGCATGGGGATAATGCAGTTGATGCTGCGGAACTGTTGCGAGATCTATCGGTGAGTACATTTCCCTGCTTTCCCACCAGGACCGTACATTTTCGTCGATAGACAGGGGTGCCGGCTTGTCCTGGAGAAACAGCTCCAACTTTTCTTTTTTGATTTCGATTTTTATGTAAAGCGAAGATTGTTCTGACATTTTTCTGTTTTTTGGATGTTTACAATATTGATCAACGCACCAGTTCCCGCTCTTCATATTCAATATCCCATTGGAATTCCTTATCGTAAAGTGTGGTGACTGTAATGGTGGTGATAAGTCCCTGTTCACTGCGTTGGTTTTCCATGGATACCATCGAACCTTCCTGCGCCCAGCCAAGAAGTTCCTTATTGGACAAGGTAAGGTCATAAACAATAAACTCGCCTCCAAGCAAAAAATATCGGGCCGGACTGAGCGTCAGGTGCCGGTGCACACCGGCTTCCTCCCCATACGAAAACACAATATCTTCAGTGGGTAATTCCAAAAGCTGACCTTGGTCATCTACCTTGCAGATGACTTCGCCACGGATCGAATAAGTGCCGTTGGAAAATGTTACGGGAATTTCGTCCACCACCTCGTCCGTTTGCGGATCATGCTCCAGTATGCGAGTGATTATATTGTCCATGTACTCAAAACGATAGCTTTCTTCGTCGTTGAGACGATAACGAGTCAGTTGTCCCCATTCGTTGTATGCATACCGGACCGTGTCGGTGTCGATCGCCTGCCTGATTATTCTGTTGTTACCATCGTACCGAAAGTCTATCATCATATACTCATCGTTCGCCTCCCGTACGGTGATCTTCTTCACAAAATATCCGATTTGGGGTTCGGGAAGGTTGTCATCCTTCTTATTGCAAGAAAAAGACAGGATACTTATCAGCATCAAGAATATAGCTTTCGTTAAAAAATTCATGGTTTCCATATACGTTATTAATCTTTCTTTTATTGACCGAGATAGCTTATTTGATACTAAATACTTTTACGATAAGCCCCGATAGGGAGAGGTGGAATGCAAAGATTAGTATAAAAATTTGCGCATGCACAGATTTAGTCATGACAAAAGGTCTACAACTATGGGTATTGTATATACAAAACATATACGAGTTTGCCTCAGTAGGCTTAATGCTTCGCATTCATACAGAAAGGCAAACGATAAGGGCAAGCGGTAGGGAGTCGATTTACTTCCCGATACAATATGTAGTTTATATTGATTTATAATGACTTATGATAAATAGGTACAAATAGGAGCCGAAATACTATAGTGTGAGCAAATAGTTGGTGCTCCGACCCCCGGCTTCGTCCTTGACCAGTATCCCCTTTACGACCAAATCTTGTATATCACGTGTTGCCGTATCCTGCGAACACTTGGCAATCTTTGCCCATTTAGAAGATGTTAGCTTGCCCTCGAAACCGTCCAGTAGTTTATTCAACATCAATCGTTGGCGGTCATTGAACGTTTGTGCTACCGGCATCATCCAAAGTTTAGCTTTGCGCATTACCGAAGCCAGCACCACATCCGAAGCATCGATTGCACGCCCAAGGCATTCGAGAAACCATGTTAACCATTCCGTGATATCCAAATCGCCCGATTGGGTTTTCTCCAGTACCGAATAATAGTGCTTGCGCTCCTGCCGGATTTGGGCCGACATGCTATAAAAACGTTGGGGGCTTCCGTCTGCCCTTGCCAATTGCATATCCGCTATCGCCCTTGATATCCGTCCGTTGCCGTCCTCGAAAGGGTGTATGGTTACAAACCAAAGATGGGCAACCGCGGCTTTTAACATCGGATCGATGGCTGTATCGCTATTGAACCACGTCAAAAAACGCTCCATCTCTACCGGCAACTTCTCGCTATCGGGTGCCTGGAAATGCACTTTCTCCCTGCCCATTGCCCCTGACACCACTTGCATGGGATCATCCTTTGTGTTCTTCCGCCAATCACCGACCACAATACGATACATATTGCTACGACCCGTGGGAAACAAGGCGGCATGCCAGCCAAACAACCGTTCTTCATCCAGCGATTGATCATACCGTTGCGTTGCATCGAGCATCATCTCCACCACACCATCCACATGCCGATCCGAAGGTACCAAGCCAACAATATCCAGCCCAAGGCGACGGGCAATGGAAGACCGTACCTGGTCTATGTCCAACATCTCCCCTTCGATTTCACTTGACTTGACCACATCCTGGGTCAAGGTCTGCAACACCGCTTCCGCTTTCAAGTCGAACCCCAAGTGCTCCATATAGCCCAAGAGTTTCCCTTGTTTAAAGCGTACCGCTGCCAAGAGCGGGCCTATTTCATCCGCATTCCATGTAAAATCAGGCCAATGATGTAATTGATGGATGTACATTCTCCGCAAATTATACGGCAAATATAAGCAATAATCTCCGCATCCCAAAGTTATGCTCCGCAATATATGCGGACATAAAGACACTTATTCTCCGCATCGGATAGCGCACGCAGTGCGTTCGCAATCGGGATTACGCTTCCAACTGAGGTTCCTGTTCGCCTTTTTCCACTATCCAAAAAAACAACCGTACGCGTCATTTTTAATTTCGGTCAACAATTTATGCACGTCAGCATTCTCCGGTAGCGGCTCATAGGCTTCCCACTTGCCTGATCCACGCATCCAATACAATTTCCATATTTTGGAAGATTTAACAAAACGGAGCTTTGCAAAGGGTAGTTCTAAGATTTTCGTCGGATCATTCCATTGTGGCCTAATTTCAAACAACAAAGCTGTTTGTCCATCCCAAGAATAACCAACATCCAATTGCTTACGTGTTTCTTCGTCGGCTGGCCGTAAGGTTTCAACAAAGCTCCTTAATTGAACTTCGATCATTGAAATAGGTGGTTTCTCCATGTTCGCAACGTTTTAATCCTTATTAATCTCTTCTGCCATCCGCTTTCCCAACGCCGTCAATACATAACGTTGTTTGCTGCTTTTGGGCTTATCGGGTATGGTCATTTCCAGCAATCCCCTATCAACTGCGGGTTGAAGATAATTGTATAGAAAAGTAGGACGATGCTTGATTCCGACCAGTGCCATCAATTCTGCACTTGTACGTCCGGTTTGGTCTGCCACCGTCAATAAATTCAACACTTGTTCGGTGACTTGTTCGGTGACTTGTTCGGTGACTTGTTCGGTAAGCACCTCCGAAGCTGGAAAAATCATGCGAATAAAATTCCCCATAAACCGGAAGCTTCCTTGTTCTCTTTTCTTTCGCCAGCAGTCCTTGGGTTTTGATGCAGGTATAATTTCAGGAACTCGAAGTCCCGCAAGTGTATGCGCTTGCCGGATGGGTCGGTGATTGACCCTTTGTAGTATTCGATGTACAAGCTGATGGTTCCGTCTTGTAGTTTCTTTTCTTTGAGTGTAATCTTCATATCATGCTTTCGAGTTGTACAACTCATGTACAACTCCGAAAACCGAAGTTGTACATGAGTTGTACAAATATAGCAACAAAGCCTATAAAAGTCAAAAACAACACATCATAAATAGTTGATTATCAAATAAAAGAAGATAACAGAAAATAAAGAAAAACAAATTTATTTCCCGATGCAGAATTTCGAAAAAATATTATCCAGCAAATCATCCGTGGATACGCTGCCGGTAATCTCACCGAGATGGTGCAGTGCCTGCCTGATATCCATCGCCAGGAAATCGGACGTAACAGGGTTGTCGATCCCTCCAAGTACTTTCTCGAGGGATTCGGCAGTTTTCTGCAATGCTTCCACATGCCGGATATTAGTGACCAGCACGTCGTCGCCATCCAGGTGATGCAGGTTGACTTTCCGCAATAACTCGTCTTTCAGCTCTTCTACCCCCACATTGTTCTTGGCGGAAATAAACAGGGGTTTGATATCGGCCAAAGCTTCCTTGTGCGTCTGCGTGAGGAGGTCGGTTTTATTGACCACCACGACGTACGGAACACCCAGTGCGCCCACCTCCGCTATTTGGCTGTTGATTTCTTCCTTATCGTCCTGTTGCGGATCGGCCAAGTAGATAATAAGCCGGGCCTGCCGCATCTTTTCACGTGTGCGTTCCACCCCTTTTGCCTCGATGATGTCCATGGTATCGCGGATACCGGCGGTATCGATAAAACGGAATGACACCCCATGGATGTTGATTTCATCTTCGATGGTATCGCGCGTTGTCCCGGCGATATCGGACACGATAGCGCGCTCCTCGTTAAGAAGGGTATTGAGCAAGGTCGATTTACCTACATTGGGCTTACCCGCAATCACTACGGGCACCCCATTTTTCAACACGTTACCCTGCTCGAAAGAGGAGATAAGGCGATGGACCACCGTATTGATTTCAAGTATCAGATTTTTGAGTTGCTCCCGGTCAGCGAACTCGACATCTTCTTCGGAAAAATCCAACTCCAGCTCAATGAGTGAGGCAAAATGGATCAGTTGTTCGCGGAGCTGCTTGAGCATCGTGGAAAACCCGCCGCGCATCTGCTGCATGGCCACCTGGTGCGATGCCGCCGAATTGGAGGCGATGAGGTCGGCAACGGCCTCGGCCTGGGAAAGGTCCATCTTGCCGTTTAAGAAAGCCCGTAGTGTAAACTCGCCCGGCTGGGCGGGGCGTGCCCCGGCTTTGACCAGCAGCTGGATAACCCGCTCGATGATGAACCGCGAATTGTGCGTGGAGAGTTCCACACTGTTTTCGCCGGTGTAGGAGTTCGGGCCGATGAACAGCGACACCAGCACCTCGTCCAATACCTCATCACCATCGCGGATGGTTCCGAAATGTAGGGTATGTGAGGGTTGCTGCGCTAGGTCCTTACCCTTGAAAAGCCGGTTGACAAGGGTTATTGCTGCCGGGCCCGACACCCGGATGACGGCAATGGCCCCGTTTCCGGTAGCCGTTGCCAATGCCACAATCGTATCTTCATGAGCCATGCGCGCAAAGATACGGAATAGCTACCCAATCACTGTACCACTCGGTATGATCGCCCGCTTTTTGGTGACCACGATGCCATCGCGTACAACGTGGGTCTCGAAGTCGCCATCGTCCAAGTGGGCTCCACCCACGATACGGACATTATTCCCGACACAGCAGTTCTTATCGATGATGGCATTCTCGATGTAGCAATTCTCTCCGATGCCCGCCAGCGGGATCCCTTGTTCGTGTGCTTGGTCGATTTCATCCAGTGTCTGGTAAAAATCGCAGCCCATCATATAGGTAGCTTTGATTACGGTGCCTGCCCCGATGCGCGACCGTACGCCGATAACCGAGCGTTCGATTTCCTCGGCCGCGATGATACAACCGTCAGCCACTACCACCTTATCCAACCGGGTACCCGATACTTTGGACGGCGGCAGCATACGGGGGCGGGTAAAGATGGTATCCTTATCGAAGAGATTAAACGACGGAATGTCATCCGTGAGGCCGATATTCGCTTCGAAAAACGAGCCGATCGTACCAATATCGGTCCAATACCCCGGATATTGATAGCTGTGTACCCGGCGGCGGCCGATGGATTCGGGCAGAAGCTCCTTGCCAAAATCTACACCGTCGCTCTCTGCCAATAACTGGCGGAGTACTTCTTTATTGAATACGTAAATGCCCATCGAGGCCAGGTACTCCCTCCCCGCAGCTTTCATCTCGCCGCTTACTTCGGATACCCAATCGGGCAGAAGCGAACTGTTTGGTTTCTCGATAAATGAGGTGATGTTCCCCTCATCGTCAGATTTGAGGATACCGAATGAGGTGGCGTCCTTGGCATTCACGGGAATAGTCGCCACGGAAATCTCCGCGCCCGCCTTGATGTGCGACTGGATCATCTCCTGGAAATCAAGCTGATACAGCTGATCACCCGACAGGATGAGCACATGCTCATAATCGTGGTGTTTCAGGTAGCGCATCAGGTGCCGCACCGCATCGGCCGTGCCTTGGTACCAACGCTCTCCGTCATTGGTTTGTTCGGCCGCCAGAATATCGACGAAGCCTTTGCTGAACAGGCTGAAATTGTACGTGTTTTTGATATGGGTATTGAGCGAAGCCGAATTAAACTGGGTAAGCACATAGATACGATGGTAGCCCGAATTGAGGCAATTGGAAATGGGGATATCCACCAAGCGGTATTTGCCGGCGATCGGCACTGCTGGTTTCGAGCGTTTTTCGGTCAACGGATAGAGGCGCGTTCCCTTGCCGCCCCCCAATACTACGGATATTACACTGTGCTTGATCATAATCTATTGGGTTATATTTTTATAAAGATTCATATAGGAAACGGCCGATTTGTCCCACGAGAAATCGAGCGCCATCAATTGCTTCCGCAGCTGCTGCATCCGCTGCCGGTCGGCATACAGTTCCAGCGCCCGGCCGATGGCTCGGGCGGCATCGGCGGCATTGGCATCCGCGAAGGCAATGCCATACCCTTCGGGCTCTCCGATGTCGCGCACCGTATCCTTCAGTCCGCCGGTGCTCCGCACAATGGGTACCGTGCCGTAGCGCATCGCATACAGTTGATTCAGCCCGCAGGGCTCCACGCGCGAAGGCATGATCAGGCAATCTGCCGCCGCATAGATACGATGCGACAACTCTTCCTGGTAGCCGATGTACGCCCCCATCTTGCCGGGATATTGTTCGGCAAGGTACGCAATCGCTGCCTGCACCTGCGGATCACCCGACCCCAGCACCATGATGGATAGCTCGGCATCTTCGCGGCCCAACAGGCGCTCGATGATATCCGGCAGGAGGTCGGCGCCTTTCTCACCGGCGAAGCGGCCAATATAGGCCACGAGTGGCCTCTTCGGGTCAAGGCCATAGGCATCGCACAGGAAGGCTTTGTTTTTACTTTTACCCGCCTGCACCCGGCTCAGCGTATAATGGTGCGGCAGCATCTCATCGCGCGCCGGGTCCCAAACGGCCGTATCGATACCATTGACAATACCGACGCCTTTGTCGCGCTCCATGGCAAAAAGGTGCTCCAAGCCGTTAGCCTGCGTCATGAGTTCGCCGAGATAACCTTCGGACACGGTGGTAAACGCGGTGCAGCATTTGATCAATGCCGCCAACGGGTTGATGGTTTTGTCCCAATCCAGCAACCCCCATTTCCACGTGTCGAAAGGCGGCAGCAAGATGGCCTTGTTCCAATCCATCCAACCCTGGTATTGCCCATTGTGCACGGTGCCTACGGTAGGAACGTTCTTCAGCGCAGCAAACTGCTCGCAATAATACATCAAGAAAGGGATGAGACCGGTATGGTGGTCATGGCAATGCACCACATCCGGCAGCATACCGGCATCGGTGATCCAGTGCAGGAACCCATGTTGGAAGGCCATAAACTGCTCGCTTTCATCCGCATACCCATAGGGCTCATCGCGGTCGAGCAGACCGGGTATTTTAATCAGGTAGAGCTCGAAACCCAACACGTCCTTTTGCTCTTTGAGCACCGTCATCTCCAATGATCGCGACCCTTGGCGGAAGGTACCGGTATACACCACATCAAATGCATGCTGGTGCACAAACGGCTTGTTGTACCACGGCAATACCACCGAGGTGCGCAGGCCCGCCTGCCGCAGGTATTTGGGCAGGGCCCCCACCACATCTCCGAGTCCGCCTACTTTGGCTACCGGATAGCATTCGGCACTCAAATGGATAATGTGCTTACCCGTCCGATGTGTTGTTCGTTTCCCCATCGTGTCCGCTATTTTTTTGTTTCTTTGGCCAGCTTTTTCTTTGGCTTCGCTGTGGGCTTATCGGCCTTTTCGGCTTTGATAAGCGGCGTTTTTTTACTCTGTCGCACCTGCTTGCGGGCAGGAGGCTGTTCGGTGTTTCGCTTTAGTACTAACCCAGCCAACGGTGGCAGGGTAAATAGCGCCGACCAGTCTTTATTCATCCATCGGATGGGCTCGGCCTTCACCGCGGCTTGTTCGGTGCCGCTACCCTGGTAGCGGCTGTCATCCGAGTTCAGCAACACCGCCCACTCGCCCTCGGCAGGAAGGCCGCAGCGGTATGCATACCGTACCACCGGTGTCAGGTTCAGGATGATGAGCAGGTCGTCTTCGGGCTTTACCCCTTTCCGGGCATAGGCGATCACGGAGTTGGACGAATCGCCGGATTCAATCCATTCAAAACCCTCGGGGCTGAAACTATGCTCGTACAGCGCCGGCTCACCCCGGTACAGGTAATTGAGTGACTTGACCAATTCGAAGACGCCCTGGTGGGGGCCGTATTGCATCAGGTGCCAATCGAGCGACTGGTTGCAGTTCCACTCGGTGGTCTGCCCAAATTCGCATCCCATGAAGAGCAATTTAGTGCCCGGGTGGGTATACATGTAAAGGTATAGCGCACGGAGGTTGGCAAACCGTTGCCATTCATCGCCCGGCATCTTCTGGATCATTGCACCTTTGCCATGCACCACTTCGTCATGCGAGAGGGGTAGCATGAAGTTTTCATGGAAGGCATACAACATGCTGAAGGTAACCTGGCCATGGTGATGTTGACGGTATAGCGGGTCGCGGCCGAAGTATTCCAACGTATCATGCATCCAGCCCATCATCCATTTCATGCCGAAGCCGAGACCACCACTGTACACCGGCCGGCTTACACCCGGCCAGGAGGTGGATTCCTCGGCAACGGTCTGAACATCGGGGAAATACCGATATACCGCCTCATTCAGTTCTTTCAGGAAACCGATGGCTTGCAGGTTTTCCCGGCCACCGTATTCGTTGGGTATCCATTCCCCTTCGTTGCGGGAATAATCGAGGTAAAGCATGGAAGCTACCGCATCCACACGCAATCCATCCACATGGTACCGATCCAACCAGAATACGGCGTTGCTGATGAGGAACGAACGTACCTCATTGCGACCGTAATTGAAGATATAGGAACCCCAATCGGGATGGAAGCCTTGGCGTGGATCCTGGTGCTCATACAGGTGCGTTCCGTCAAAACGGTACAGGCCATGCGCATCACCCGGAAAATGGGAGGGCACCCAGTCCAACAGCACGCCGATACCATTGCGGTGCAGCGCTTCAATGAGATACATGAGATCCTGCGGCGCGCCGTAACGTGACGCCGCGGCGAAGTAACCGGTAATCTGGTAGCCCCACGAAGGGTAGTAGGGGTGTTCCATGACGGGCATCAGCTCTACATGGGTAAAACCCGCTTCCTTGATATACGGCACCAGCTTCTCGGCGACATCGCGGTAGCCAAGCAACCGCGCAGCATCATCCGGGCTACGTATCCACGACCCCAGGTGCAACTCATAAACAGCGATGGGCTTATTGAGCCCATTGCGTTCATGCCGGGATTGCATCCATTCCTCATCGCTCCATTCATACCATGTGGTCGATACGATCGATGCGGTCTTTGGCGGCACTTCGCAGGTCAAGGCAAAGGGGTCGCTTTTTTCCAAGGTTTCGCCCTGGTACGACCGGATGTGGTATTTGTACAGTTCGCCCACGCCCACACCGGGAATAAACCCTTCCCAAATACCCGATCCATCCCAACGTACCAGCAACGTATGCGCATAGGGGTTCCAGCCGTTGAAATTACCGACGACCGATACCGATTCGGCATTGGGCGCCCATACCGCAAAATAAGTTCCCCGGTTTCCGTTCCGCAGCAGGGCATGCGCACCGAACTTCTCATAGAGTTTATGATGTTTGCCGGCTTGGAAAAGGCTAACATCGAAATCCGTAAATAACGAATATACTTCTACCGAATGCTGCATAACGTTGGGTTAAATGGTTAAGCAATGACTATACTCCTGAATTCCTTGGGCACGTTGACGGCAAAATGGCCGCCATCAACCTTTTTAAACGCTGCAACCTTATCGTCTACCATCACTTGCTTCACCTCAAACGGTAACGCAACGAGATGCAGATCATACGTTTCGTATTTCTCAGAATACAGTCCGTCGATATGCTGCGCGATGGTCAAGCCTTTGGAGCTACCTTTTACCACGAACTTCTTCTCCAAATAGATATGCTGCTCGTAGGCAAACGTATCGCCGTGGTCTTCATAAAGGTACGAATTTGTTTTCTTATCTGTATGGTATACCCGTAACTTCAGCGATTCGATACGTTTTTCATGCACATATTGCATGACGGGGTACTCGGGCAGGACGGTGCCGGCCTTGACGAAGATCGGCATTTTGTCGATCGGTGTATCCACTTCGTGTTCCTTGCCGCCTTCAAAGCGGGTGCCATCCCAATAGTCGTACCATGTGCCTTGCGGCAGGTACACCTTTTTACGCTGTTGGCCAGGATTCAATACGGGCGATACCAGTAGCTTGTCGCCGAAGCAAAATTCTTCTTCACGCTGGATGTTGCTGTCCAAGTGCTGTTCAACCATCGTTACCGGGCGGAGGATGGGAAATCCATATTTCGTGTGCTCCCAAAACACGGAGTAGATATACCCCAGCAGTTTGTACCGCAGTTCGATAAATTTCCTGTTGAGTGCCTCGCTCTCGGGGCCGAAACTCCACGGTTCCCGCTCGGCGGTATCGCCCGCGGAGTGGGCCCGCATAAAAGGAGAGAACACGCCGAATTGTATCCACCGGGTGAAGAGCTCGGCATCCGGTTCGCCACTGAACCCGCCGATATCCGTGCCACAGAAGGGAAGTCCGGATACCGACAGCCGCTGCAACTGCAGCACACCCAGGCGCAGGTGCTCCCAGGTGGCTATGTTATCGCCCGTCCACACCGAAGCGTAACGCTGTGTGCCCGCATAGGCAGCCCGGGTAATGGTGAATGGCCGCTTTTTTTGGAAAAGCTTCTTGAGGCCATCGTAGGTAGCACGCACCATCTGCATGCCGTATACATTATGTGCTTTGCGGTGCGAGCCCCGGTAGCCATCGAAATTGTGGCGTACATCATTGGGGAAGGTGCCCCGGCCGAACACTGCCGGCTCGTTCATATCGTTCCATACCCCCGCTACCCCGGCTTCGACCAAACCCTTGAAAAGGCCACCCCACCATTCGCGCACCTCTTTATTGGTAAAATCGGGAAACTGGCAGCGCCCCGGCCACACGTAACCTTCCATGAAATAATCGTCGCCCCGCCGGCAAAAGTAGCGGTTCTTCTTCCCTTCTTTGAACACCCAGTAATTATCATCTACCTTGATACCTGGGTCGATGATGACCACCGTTCGGAAACCCTCATCAGCGAGCTCCTTGATCATCTTGGTCGGATCGGGAAAATAGTGTTTGTTCCACGTAAAGCACCGATAGCCATCCATGTAGTCGATATCGAGGTAAATCGCATCACAGGGGATTTTACGGTCACGGAAGTTCTTCGCCAGATCGCGTACCTTGCTTTCGGGATAATAGCTCCAACGGCATTGATGAAAGCCGAGCGCCCATAGCGGGGGCAGGTAGTGTGTGCCGGTGATGCTGTGGTAACGTTTCACGACATCCATCATATGGGGGCCGTGGATATAGTAGTATTGCAGTTCACCCCCTTCTGACCAGAAACTCGTTCGGTCTTGCGCTTCGGCCGCGAAGTCGAAATAGGTTTTGAACGTGTTATCGAAAAAGATACCATAGGCATTACCGTCATGCAAGCCGATATAAAAAGGGATGCTGCGGTATAGTGGATCTTGGTTGAACTGGAACGAGTAGGTATCCGAGTTCCAATTGGTGAAACGGCCGCCCCGCAAGTTGAGGTGGGTGGGTTTGTCGCCCAGCCCGTAAAACGCTTCGTTGGCCATGGCCTCCTTGGTGCTGTACACGTAGTAGCCGCCGAAATCAGGGTTTTCCTCCCAGTGCATGGGCGAGTGGTCCTTGTTATACACCTTCCCTTCCCGGTCTTCGAAAGAAATGAGGAAGTCTGCCTTGTTGATCACGCAGGTCACGGTGTTCGTCTTGACACGGTACACGTGCTGGTCCTCGTCGAAGTTGTACACGGCGACGTGCTGGTCGGTTTTCGGAACAGCGTACGAAAAGTCTTCCAAAAACTGGCCACTGGGGGCAAGCCGGACACGGATGATTTCGTCGCTTACCACCTTGACTTCCACGGTGGCGCTGCCATCGCTGAAATAGTAATTGTTATGCTCTTGATGGAACCCCGCTACGGGGCCCAGGTAGTTCTTCACAATCTCCGGCAAATCCAATACCGGGTTATTCACGTGGTGCATGCCCTCTTCCAACAGTTGGGCCGCACTGTTTGCATCTGTTTCTTGTTGTTTAGTCGAATCCTTCGCCATAAATAATCACCTCTTATTTTTAGCCAAAGTACATTTTTTGGGAAATTAAAACAATTTATCGATTTATAAAATGAGGAAGGCGAATCAACAGGCTAGTTATCAACCATTTGCTTATTCATGCACGTCCAAATGCGCCAGGGCCGGCCCCACTTCCGAGCGGACGCCACTGCATATGGCCAAATGGAGCTACCGCAGACTTATCGATGCTTCAACGTCATCGTCATACCTATGGCGAGCCGAAGCACCTTGGGCACTTGGGTGCATTCCAAGTGCCATGCCTCCGCGGCATAGAGCGGGAAGAACAAAACCCTATCGCGGCCAGCGACGGAAAGCCTCGGGGGCAAAGGCAAAAAAATCCACAACGACAAGAAGGCAGAAAACAATATAAAATTTGCACACCCCACATTTACATCATATATTTGCCCACCAACTTCATGGATTATCAATAGAAGACATGCAGATTGCTTTCATCCATCCGTTCATACACCACCATCGCCACTGCGGCGATATGTAATTTGTATGTTTCTACGTGAAGCAATTTGAAACCCGATGTTTTTATCTCCTAGTATTAATCATTAAAACGCTTTGAAACCTGCATGAAACTATCTGCGAATGTAGTCAATGGCATGTGGGTCTCCGTAAGCGTTTAAAAAACGAAATGATCATATGAACAATCTCAAAATAGCCATACAGAAATCAGGCAGACTCAACGAAAAATCGGTGCAACTGCTGAAAAACTGTGGTCTGGCTTTCGAAAATTACAAGAGCTCATTAATCACTACCGTGGCCAATTTCCCGTTGGAAATCCTCTTCCTCCGCGATGATGATATCCCTGAATATGTGCAGGACGGGATTGCCGACCTCGGCATCGTGGGCGAAAATATAATCGTTGAAACGGAAGCCAACGTGCGTTACCTCCAAAGGCTTGGATTTGGTAAGTGTGGGCTCAAGATTGCTGTCCCCACACACAGCGAGTTCAAGGAATTGGCCGACTTGAATGGGAAAGCCATCGCAACTTCCTACCCGACCATCCTCAAAAAATTCTTGGATGAAAACAACCTATCCACTGATATCCGTACCATTTCCGGATCGGTAGAAATTTCGCCGGCGTTGGAGCTGAGCGATGCCATATTCGATATCGTATCCACCGGAGGCACGCTGCGAAGCAATGGGCTCAAGCCGTTTGCTGATGTGATGACATCTGAGGCTATCCTTATCAGCAAAAATGGCATCGATGGCAACCCTGTGGTCCGTGAACTGATCCAGCGTATCCAATCGGTACTGCGGGCGGCAGAAACGAAATACGTGGTACTCAACGTAGAGCGCAGCAACCTCGATGAGATTATTGCCCTGCTACCGGGCGTGAAAAGCCCGACCATCGTACCGTTGGCCGAAGAAAATTGGGTAGCCGTCCACACCGTTATCTCCGAGCAGGATTTCTGGGACAAAATCAACAAGCTGAAAGCTGCCGGTGCCCAAGGCATCGTGGTGATGCCCGTAGAAAAAGTCATCATGTAACTACGCCATGCTGAAAACGTATCGATACCCATCGCTTGAGGAGCAGGACATCCAGCGCCTGCTCGACCGTAATACCGACCCATCGAACGAGATACAACAGTCGGTCTCCGCCATTATCCACGACGTGCGTACGAACGGCGATCATGCGCTCAGGAACTATGCAGCTAAGTTTGACGCCGTACAACTGGACCGCCTCTACCTCGAAGCCGATGAGATCGCTACATTGGCGGCCTCCATCGGGCGCGAACAGCAGCGCGCCCTGGAAATCGCCTTTGCAAACATCCATCGCTTTCACGAAACACAGCAACGTAAGGAGCGGGCCGTAGAGACCATGCCCGGTGTGAAATGCTGGCGTGAGCCTCGGCCCATCGAGAACGTAGGATTGTACATCCCCGGCGGTTCGGCTGTGCTGCCCAGCACACTGCTCATGCTCGGCATACCCGCCCGTATCGCCGGCTGCAAGGAGATCGTGGTTTGCTCGCCCCCTCAAGCCGACGGCCGCATCAATGGCTATGTAGCATACTGCCTGCAATTGCTCCAGATCGACCGGGTTTACCTCGTAGGGGGAGCCCAGGCCATAGCTGCCATGGCCTATGGCACAGCCAGCGTACCGAAGGTAGATAAGATATTCGGGCCGGGGAACCAATATGTAACGAAAGCAAAAAGCCTCGTACAGGGCCTCACCCCGGTAAGCATCGACATGCCGGCTGGGCCGTCTGAAGTGCTGGTCATCGCAGACCACACCGCCGACCCCTCCTACGTTGCCGCAGACCTGCTTGCCCAGGCCGAACACGGGGTCGACAGCCAAGCTGTATTGGTATGTACAGACCAGCAATTGATCGACAACGTACAGCGTGCCCTTACCGAGCAGCTCGGTAACTTGCCGCGTGCCGCGATTGCGGCGAAAGCCATCGCCAACTCGTACGCAATTTTTTGCGATACGTTGGATGAGGCCATTGCGTTCAGCAACCGGTATGCACCCGAGCACCTGATTGTCGAAACCGACGACTGGCAGCCCCTCCTACGGAAAGTGCTAAATGCCGGTTCTGTATTCGTGGGGCACAACACGCCCGAGAGCGCAGGCGATTACGCTTCAGGCACCAATCACACATTACCCACCAGCGGTTTCGCCCGTTCTTATTCCGGTGTATCGGTCGACTCTTTCATCAAAAAAATCACCTTCCAGCACATTACAGCGGAAGGGTTGAAACGACTGGGTCCCACGGTGGAGGTTTTGGCTGAATTGGAGGGATTACAAGCCCATAAAAATGCTGTTTCCATCCGGCTGAGCTGAGCATCCTGTCGGCAAACATCCACAACGCTGCATTTCTACCCTGCCGGCGAGCAGGCTACTGGACAGTTCTTAAACTACTGTAGCACAGCAACAAACACATCCGCATACAACTATACGGAATAAACTCCCCGTGGGTTGTAGCCATAATCCTACAATGGGTCGAAAGGGAAAAAATCACTTTTGCGACGTTTTTTAAAAAAAGATTGAACGTTATGAAATTGAAAACCCTGATTATTGCATTGGTATCCATTCCCATGTTAAATTATGCAGTGGGCGCTAAACACGAGGAATTTATTCGTCCAGCAAAAGAGACCGTTGAAGTGGCGAAAGCCACAGGCAAACTTATTCTCGTCATCAGCCAGTCCCATGCGGGTACGGCAACGGATATCCTTGAGAACAAGCACACTTCACGATTCCTGGATGAATACTTCGTCATCGAACAGCAGTTGAATCCAGACACCCAAAACCTATACTTGATTTACAATGCACAGGAAGAACGGGTACACCGGGTGGCTGATGAACCCTACCCATACGAATTGGCGGTAAAAATAAAACGTGCCCTTAACCCCGAGACACAATATTATACGCTACTTGCCCGGTTCGACCACGGCGATCGTTCGGTTGCCTTATTGGAAAAACTGATTACCGGCACCTCCGATGCCGGCGATATGGGAAATGCGCCCCGCGTGATGCAAGCTTACCTGGATACGCAAGGGTCGCCGATGACACCGTCGACCATTCGGTTACTGGCGAAGCATACCCACACCAGCAAAGACCCAGGCTTTGCCATCTTGATGGCTGGCATGGATGCCGCAGACGATGTATTGGGCATGGGCAAAACGGCAGAAATACTGGCTTCCATCATTTTCGACGAAGCGTTCGTTCCATACCTCAACAAGAAAAACGTCGATTTAGAAACCCTCATTGAAAGCGTCAAATCTACCTATTCCCATAAGGAACTTGCCTATCTCATCGATGGGATGCCCATCCAATTCATGGAAATGCGTGAAGATTGGGAGGGCCTTAAATCGGCATTACCGATTTACCTGAATGCCCACGGCCACCA
Source organism: Parapedobacter sp. (assembly GCF_053550995.1). Taxonomy (NCBI): domain Bacteria; kingdom Pseudomonadati; phylum Bacteroidota; class Sphingobacteriia; order Sphingobacteriales; family Sphingobacteriaceae; genus Parapedobacter; species Parapedobacter sp. Next base: position 95,457 of record NZ_JBMQOC010000012.1, on the reverse strand, counting down.
ATTGAGTGAAGCGATGCGTAATTACTATAGCCGGTTGATTGAAAGCTGATTGTTTTTCCGATAAATTCCGTATCTTTGCCTTTGGTTTCATAACAAGGGTCCGACCGGAATTGACAGGATGGAGACGGTTATGTAAGCATGCAGCGCGTTGTGAGTATGGCGCTTTAATCTCAACTTTCAACTTTATAAATGGCGAAAATAACTACGCCTTAGCTGCCTAATTTAGAATTAGCACAGCTTTTGTCCCGCTTATGCTTGGTTCCGTAGCGTAGCATCAGGGGCATCGAAATACGGAGCTGGTTAGCCTGATGTTGCGGCAGGCCGACGAGATAAAGCAACTACGGAAAACGGTATAGGCAAGCATCCGGCCTTCCCTTTCCCGACAATGAAACGGAAGCTAAGCATGTAGAAAGCGTACGCTGTACCATGGCTGGACGAGAGTTCGAATCTCTCCGGATCCACACAAAGAAATGCAACCTCTCGCCTAAACGCGGGAGGTTTTTGTTTTTTTTGCAGGTATGTTTTACCAAACAATCGTCCGGTTTATCGGTTGGTCTTTACGGAACAGTGGATAGCATATATAATAGATAGATATTTATGAGAAAGTTACGCTTGAGTGGGATCGGTATCGTGTTACTTGTTTTTTCATCATGCCTGAAGAATGAAGGCACCCAGCAAATGATTACGGTATATTCGGACTTCTCCGCGGGCAAGGACGGCTGGCAAGCGGGCTTCTCAGAATATAGTGGCGAGAACGCAGAAATTTATGAGCTGGAAGAGGGACTAGCGCCGTTACCGGCACCACTGGATGGAGGGGTATCGGCATACCGTGTTTCCGGAATGAACCGCAGCGATGATCTTTTCATGTACCTCACCAAACGGGTGCAGGGACTTAAACCCGGCGTTCGATACCATGGGCGGTTTACCGTACGATTGGCATCCAACGCACCTACCGGCGGAGTGGGTGCCGGCGGCGCTCCCGGCGAATCGGTTGGCATCGGTGTCGGCCTGACTGCCGACAAGCCGGTCTCCACGCCCGATGAACAGCACTTTTACCGCATGAACATCGGTAAAATACAACAATGCTGCACAGATGGCACCGACATGGTTGTTATAGGCGATGTGGCAAACGGCACAACGGACGACATATACACCCCGATTGAACGGACCGGTGGGTTTTCTGCCGAAACCGACCATCAGGGGGTACTTTGGCTGGTGGTGGGTACCGACTCAGGCTTTGAGGGTAGAACCACGCTGTATTACACCAGTATCGAGGTGGTGCTCGAAGAAATATGAGTACGGCAGCATTCCGCGCGCACTTTTTTACCGAACCCCTTGATAATCAAAAATAATCTATCTACCTTTGCCGTCCTTAAAATAAGTTTAGGATAAAAGCAAAAATTAAAAAAAGGTAAATGCCTACTATTCAACAATTAGTTAGAAAAGGTAGAGTAGCTCTGGAAGACAAGAGTAAGTCCCCAGCGTTGGACAGCTGTCCACAGCGAAGAGGCGTGTGCACACGCGTGTATACCACTACCCCTAAAAAACCAAACTCAGCAATGCGTAAAGTGGCGCGTGTACGTCTTACCAATGGTAAAGAGGTGAACGCTTACATCCCTGGCGAAGGCCACAACCTGCAGGAACACTCTATCGTGTTAATCCGCGGCGGACGGGTAAAGGATTTACCGGGTGTGCGTTACCACATTATCCGTGGTGCGTTGGATACCTCGGGCGTTGCAGGACGTAACCAACGGCGCTCGAAATACGGCACAAAACGTCCTAAACCAGGACAGGCTAAATAATTAAACGGAGGACAAGAAGATGAGAAAGTCAAAACCAAAAAAACGGATTATTCTGCCTGACCCGAAGTTTAACGAAACGCAGGTAACCCGCTTTGTCAACAACATGATGATCGATGGCAAGAAATCACTTGCCTACAGCATATTCTATAAGTCGATGGATTTGGTGGAAAAGAAAACCAATGAAAATGGCTTGGAAACTTGGAAAAAAGCGTTGAACAACGTAATGCCTGCCGTGGAAGTGAAGTCGCGCCGTGTAGGTGGAGCCAACTTCCAGGTTCCTACGGAAGTCCGTCCGGAACGTAAGGTTGCTTTGGGCATGAAATGGTTGATCAGTTTCGCCCGCAAACGTGGCGAAAAGACCATGTACGAAAAACTGGCCGCCGAGATTATCTCCGCATCCAAAGGCGAAGGTGCTGCCGTCAAGAAAAAGGAAGACACCCACCGGATGGCGGAAGCCAATAAGGCATTCTCGCATTTCCGGTTTTAAGCATTAATAAAGCAGCACCAATGAATTCACACCGATTCTTAGAGGAAGTAATTCAATCCACTAAAATCGGTGTGTTTTTTATGGTGTAAATTCGAACACATCCGCATACAGCGGATCATCTCAGAACAATTATGTCAAGGGATTTAAAATACACAAGAAACATCGGTATTGCCGCGCACATCGATGCCGGTAAAACCACCACTACCGAGCGTATCCTTTTTTACGCCGGGGTTAACCACAAAATCGGCGAGGTGCACGAAGGTGCATCTACGATGGACTGGATGGCTCAAGAGGCCGAACGCGGCATCACCATTACCTCCGCGGCTACCACCGTATTCTGGAACTACCGTGGTAATAAATACAACGTCAACATCATCGATACACCGGGGCACGTGGATTTCACCGTAGAAGTAAACCGTTCCCTCCGCGTACTCGACGGATTGGTGTTTTTGTTCTCTGCCGTAGACGGGGTGGAACCACAATCGGAAACCAACTGGCGCTTGGCCGACAACTACAAAGTATCACGTATTGGTTTCGTCAATAAAATGGACCGCTCAGGTGCTGATTTTCTCAACGTGGTTAAGCAAGTTAAGGAGATGCTTGGTGCGGAAGCTGTTCCGTTGCAATTGCCTATCGGTGCAGAAGACAATTTCAAAGGTGTGGTTGACCTGATCAACAATCGTGGTATTGTCTGGAACGAAGAAGATAAGGGTATGACCTTTACCGAGGTTCCTATTCCGGACGATATGGTAGATGATGTAGCTCAATGGCGCGAGACACTACTGGAGTCTGTAGCGAGCTACGATGAGTCGTTGATGGAGAAATTCTTCGACGACCCCAATTCCATTACCGAACGCGAAGTATTGGACGCCCTGCGCAAGGCGGTACTCGACAATTCGATCGTACCCATGGTCTGCGGATCGTCCTTTAAAAACAAAGGGGTACAAACCATGCTCGACCTCGTAATGGAGTTGTTGCCTTCACCGCTCGACCAAGAAGCTGTAAAAGGCACTGATCCACGTACGGAGCAGGAGATTATACGTAAGCCGGATGTGAAGGAACCCTTCTCGGCATTGGCATTTAAAATTGCAACCGACCCGTTTGTGGGCCGTCTCTGCTTTATCCGGGTATATTCCGGTAATTTGGAAGCGGGTTCCTACGTGTTCAACACACGTTCAGATAATAAGGAACGGATTTCACGGATATTCCAGATGCATGCCAACAAACAAAATCCGATTGCCAATATCGGTGCAGGCGACATCGGTGCCGTGGTTGGCTTTAAAGATATCAAAACCGGCGATACCCTCTGCGATGAGAAAAACCCCATCGTATTGGAGTCGATGAATTTCCCCGAGCCGGTTATCGGTTTGGCCATTGAGCCAAAAACACAGGCCGACGTGGACAAGCTGGGTGTGGCCTTGGGTAAGCTCGCTGAAGAGGACCCGACCTTCCGCGTTCAGTCTGACGAGGAGACCGGCCAAACGGTTATTTCCGGTATGGGCGAACTCCACCTCGATATTCTCATCGATCGGTTGAAGCGTGAATTCAAGGTAGAAGTGAACCAAGGCGCACCCCAGGTAGCCTATAAGGAATCCATTAACGGAACGACCCAGCACCGGGAAACATACAAGAAGCAAACGGGTGGCCGTGGTAAATTCGCCGATATCCAGGTAGTTATTTCTCCCGTGGATGCCGATTACGACCTCACCAAGTCGCCATTGCAATTCGTCAACGAAATTGTGGGTGGTTCTATCCCGAAAGAATATATTCCTTCCGTGCAAAAAGGATTCGAATCGTCGATGACAAACGGCGTGTTGGCCGGATATCCGCTATCTAGCATGAAAGTACGTTTAATTGACGGTTCGTTCCACGCGGTCGACTCCGATTCACTCTCTTTCGAAATCTGCGCCCGTTCGGCATTCCGTGAGGCGCTTCCGAAATGCCAGCCGGTATTGATGGAGCCCATCATGAAGATCGAGGTGCTTACACCGGAAGAGAACATGGCTGATCTAATGGGCGACCTTAACCGCCGCCGCGGACAGTTGCAGGGTGTGGACACCCGCGCAGGTGCCCAGGTCATCAAGGCATTGGTACCGCTTTCCGAAATGTTTGGCTACGTTACGCAATTGCGTACCATCACTTCCGGACGCGCCACCTCGACGATGGAATTCGACCACTACGCAGAGGCACCTCGCAACATCCAGGATGAAGTGATTGCCAAGGCAAAAGGAAAAGTAAACGCTTAATTAATACCATAGGCTGCTTGGTTGTAAATAGCTCTAACGGGCAGCCTTCACTTTTAACTAAATAACATGAGCCAACGAATCAGAATCAAATTGAAATCGTACGATTACAACTTGGTGGATAAATCTGCCGAGAAAATCGTCAAAACGGTAAAGCCCACAGGTGCTGTGGTAAGCGGTCCCATTCCCTTGCCGACAGAAAAGAAAGTATACACGGTTTTGCGTTCACCGCACGTGAACAAAAAGGCGCGTGAACAATTCCAGCTCTGTGCGTATAAGCGACTGTTAGACATCTACAGCTCCAACTCCAAAACGGTAGACGCGCTGATGAAGCTCGAACTGCCCAGCGGTGTCGAAGTTGAAATCAAGGTGTGACGGTTTCATGGTAACAAAAAAGGCCGGTCCCGTTTTGAACGCGACCGGCCTTTTTGTTTTTAGGGCGGGTGTCTTTACAACTGAAAACCTACGCCGAAGGACAACACCCTGTTGGAAAATTTGTTGTCGCTGTTATCGCTTGGCGACAAGTTGGCTAAACCAAGACCATAGCCCGCGTTGATGGTGAACCCACCAGCCAACCGGTAGCCCGCCATAAAGTTCAACCCGAAATCAAAGGCATTCTGGTCCCGGTCATCACCACCGAAATCCATATCGTACTCGTTCTCTCCTCCGACGATATCGCCTACATTCCCCTTAGCTTTCACCTTTCCACTCAGCGAATAAGCGGCGTACGGGCCAGCCCCTAAGAATACGGATCCGGCACCACCCGTGGGAATGTAATAAACGGCATTCACCGGAATTTCCAATGCCATCACGTTCGTGGTAATGCTCCCGTCCATATCATTGCCGTCGTACGAATACTTGGCTCCTTTACCCTGTAAGGAAATCCCCGGTTGAATGGAGAACTGTGGGGCCACAGGCAGATCCGCATATCCGGTCAAATAAAAAGACGGGTTCATTTTCTGGTAGTCTTTCACATCATCCGGCACGTTGCTATACTTCCCGAGATTCACGCCGGCCTTCACACCAAAACTGGTTTCCTGTGCGAAAGCGCCAATTGAGATACCTAAACCAAGTAATACTGATAATAACTTTTTCATTTTTGTTTTCTCCTTTTTCGTTCCAATATGTATTTAAAACCTAGCCTGTGAATTACAAGATATGCGCCACGATTGGCAGCATCGACCTAATCAATTAATTATCAGCCTTGTATTTTCCAAACAAGCCAGTTTACAAAGTGTATGGATTATGGTACACTGACCATCGGCGACGCAAAAGACACGTTATTTCGTCTCAATTATATGGCTATCACCTTTCCTATTCTCAATAATTTATCTTAGCTTTGCAGACCTTTAGCGAAAGGGTCGGGTGGCCGAGTGGCTAGGCAGAGGTCTGCAAAACCTTTTACAGCGGTTCGAATCCGCTTCCGACCTCGTTTTTATGACAAAAGAATAAGAAAATGGGAGTTACACGCTTAAAAAGAAAAGACAGAAGAAATAAGGGCGTGGCCAAGAACGACGTACAGTTTTTGAAACTTGGTCGTAACCTTGAAACGGGCAGCCGTTCCAAAATGCCAGCCAACAGCCAGATTGTCAAGAACAATGCAGTCCTCGACAAACTGGAAACAGCATTGAAAAAATAGCTTACCGTTTGGTTCGGTTTTTTCTAATAACGACTTTTTAGCATATCCGCCAAATGGCGGATTTTTTCTTTTGCAGATACCCAAACGGTATCGCCCATCCCTCCTACCTCACCACCGATATAATCCATCGCGCTTTCCATTTCTACCTTGGCCGAAGTATGGAACGACGAGGCCCCCGTCGATGCAGCGATTTGCAGGATGTTCCCTTCATTGATACCCGAACCTGGCATCACCTCGATCCTGCCATTGGCCTGTCCAACCAGTCGCGCGATGGTTTCGGCACCTTCCGCCGCGGTGTCTTTCAAGCCCGATGTGAGCAGGCGGTCGCAACCCAAACCGATAATGACCTCCAGGGCTTCGAAAGGATCCCGGCAGCGGTCGAATGCCCGGTGAAAGGTCACTTGCATGGGTCGGGCAAGCGCAATCAGTTCAGCCATACGTACGGCATCAACCTGTCCATCCGCCAGCAATATACCGATAACCACCCCATCGCATTTCGCTTCTTTACAAGACATGATATCCGCTTTCATCTCTGAAAACTCGATATCGGTGTACAGGAAATCGCCAGCGCGCGGCCGTATAAGCGTATGCATGCCTATCGACAGCAACGCGCGGGCGGTCCACACCTGCCCCAACGACGGCGTCGTTCCACCCGCCTCCAGGTTCTGGCAAAACTCCACACGGTCGGCGCCCCCCTCCTGCGCATTCAAAGCTGACAATACCGAATTGGCACAAATCTCTAACTGGCAAGTTTTACCCATGGTTCTTTTGATTGTTTTGTTGACCCAAACCTAGCTAAATTAACTCTTATACGCAATCCGGTAAAGCGGAAATCGCATTCAACAAATCCTTATCTTTACCGCAGCATGCGCGAATCGTTTGATATCATCGTCATCGGCAGCGGCCTAGGGGGGCTCGTCTGCGCCACGATTTTGGCCAAAGAAGGGCTCAGCGTTTTGGTATTGGAGAAAAACAAGCAATACGGCGGCAACCTCCAAACATTCGTCCGCAACCGGTGTATTTTCGATACCGGTGTCCATTACATAGGTGGCTTGGCAAAAGGCCAAAACCTTTACCAGTATTTCAACTATCTCGGTATTGCCGACAAGTTACGCCTTCAGCGGATGGATGAAGACGGGTTTGACCGGATTACTTTCGACAACGACCCGAACGAGTACCCTTACGCACAGGGCGGCGCGAACTTTATCGATCAGCTCTGTTATTATTTCCCCCATGAACGACAGGGCATCACGCAGTTTTACGCGCGTATGCAAGCGGTTTGCAAGCAATTCCCACTTTATCACCTCAACGGCAAAGACGCTTACCAATGGAATGAGGGAGTGCTTGGTTTGAAAGCGCAGGAGGTGATAAACAGCTGCACGACCCACCCGAAATTGCGTGCCGTATTAGCCGGTGCGAACCTATTATACGCCGGCGTGGCCGACAAGACCCCTTTCTATGTGCACGCACTCTCCACCAATTCTTACATCGAAAGTGCTTGGCGATGCATAAACGGAGGCGGGCAGATTGCCAAACTGCTCATCAGGGAAATCCACAAACATGGCGGCAAAACCCTCAAGTATAAAGAGGTGTCCCAGTTCCACATAGAAGGCAACCTGTTGCGGTCGTTATCCACTACCGACGGGCATGTGTATCGGGCAGACACATTCATATCCAACATCGACCCGAAGCAGACCCTTCGTCTAATGGGGGATTACCCCATGCGCAAATCATACACCAACCATATTCAGCAGGCGGAAAACACCATTTCATCATTCAGCCTCTATATTGTGCTGAGACCGGGACGGATACCTTATCTCAACCACAATTTCTACCATTTCAAAGACGAGGCCAGTGTATGGGGTAGTATAAATTACCAGGAAGCGGATTGGCCAACGGGATACATGGTATCTATGAACGCGAAAAGTGCACATGAGAAATGGGCGGAGGGGATGACCGTATTTACGTACATGCGATACGAAGAGGTGGCCGAATGGGCTACGACCCACAACACGGTTGCATCGACAGGTTACCGCGGCGAGGACTATGAACAATTCAAACAACGGAAAACGGAAGCCATGCTTGACGAGCTGGAAAAGAAGTTCCCCAACCTACGGCAGCATATCCGCGCAACCTATGCATCCACCCCGCTGACCTACCGCGATTATATTGGCAGTGAAACAGGTGGGATGTACGGTTTCGTAAAAGACGCTAATCAGCCACTCAAAAACAGTCTTCCACCGCGCACCAAGGTCAAAAATCTTTTGCTCACCGGACAAAGCGTCAACATGCACGGCATCCTCGGAGTAACCATCTGCGCGGTGTTGACCTGTTCGGAAATCTTGGGCAGGGACTACCTATTACAGAAAATCAATGAAAAAACGGATTAACCCCCCGATGCATATGGCAGCGCTTAATCTCGAACCCCTGGAACGTATACCGCCACCACCAAAGGCCGCGTTCCTCGAACGGTACCATCACCCACAGCGACCGGTACTCATTGAAAACCTCACGGATGCGTGGAACGGAAAATGGACCTTTGACCACATCAAAGCCCTGGCAGGCGAGCAAACCATCCCATTATATAATAATAAGCCCGCGGAAGGGAAAGAAAGCGTGTATGAACCGGTCATGAAAATGCGGTTTGGCGACTATATCGATCTACTCAAAACCGAGCCCACCGACCTTCGGATCTTCTTCTACACGCTAAAGGACCATTGCCCCCAGTTGCTCGAAGATTTCGAGTATCCCGATATCGGGCTGAAGTTTTTCAAACGGTTACCCGCCCTTTTCTTTGGTGGCGGATTGTCCAAGGTATTCCCCCATTACGACATCGATTTGCCCGATAACCTACACATCCATTTCGAAGGCAACAAGCGTGTGGTGCTTTTCGGGCCCGACCAGAGCAAAAACCTGTACAAGGTGCCGTTCTCCATACATAACATCGACAAGATCGACCTGGACAACCCCGACTTTGAGCGATACCCGGCACTGAAGAACGTAAAGGGGTATGAAGTACATATGAAACACGGCGATGCACTCTATATGCCGAGTGGGTGGTGGCATTACATCACCTACCTCGACGGCGGCTTTTCGATGACGTTGCGCGCGTTGCCGCGCACACCCCGGCGGCTAGCACACATGCTTTACAATGTATTCGTAATGCGACTTGTTGACAATTCCATGCGCAAGATAAGGGGCCAAAAATGGCTCGATTTCAAGGAGCGATGGGCCTATCGAAGAACACAGCGGGCAATCGATAAGCTTGCTTAGCAAATCAGGTCCGTGTATTAACGGATTATCCGAAGGCGTGCTCCCCATCCACCAGCAAGTCTTGCTGCCGTGCATCGCAAACGGCATAAGAGAATCCCTTTTGCAGCGAAAACGCACCATATTCGCCGTTCTTATTCAGTGCTAGGAACCCGACCTGGATTTTCTTTGCTGTTTCGGGTTTCTTTTTGATGATGCGCTCCACCGCTTCACGGCATGCGTCACGCGGTGACAACCCCTGCCGCATCAACTCCACAACCAAAAAGCTGCCCACCGTGCGGATCACCTCTTCGCCCACACCCGTGGCGGTGGCACCCCCCACCTCGTTATCCACATAAAGACCTGCGCCAATAATGGGGCTGTCCCCTACCCGGCCCCGCATTTTGAATGCCATACCGCTGGTAGTACATGCGCCGGAAAGGTTATTACTGCTATCCAACGCCAGCATACCGATCGTATCGTGGTTATACCGGTTGCCTGGTAGCCTATCGGTGGCGAATGATTTATTCTCGATGTTGATGACAGGCTCGTATTTACCTTCCTTAAGCCAAGCTTTCCAAGCCGCCTCGCTTTCGGGTGTGAGGAGTTGCTCCCGTTCAAACCCGCTTTCTAGGGCAAACTGCAAGGCCCCTTCACCAACGAGCATCACATGCGGTGTCTTTTCCATCACCAATCGGGCCACGGAAATCGGATGGCCGATATGTTCCAGGGCGGCGACGGACCCACAATTACCCTTATCATCCATGATGCATGCATCCAGTGTGACATGGCCATCACGGTCGGGATAACCACCTTTGCCAACGGTGAGGTTTGACAAGTCGGCCTCCGGCACGCGCACGCCTGCTTCCACCGCATCCAAAGCGCGTCCGCCTTCTTTCAATATGGACCAAGCAGCCTGGTTAGCCGCCACGCCGAAATCCCATGTCGAGATTACGATGGGTTTGTTGGCTGCACCCTTGGAGGTTTGCCCATCCGCGCAGGCCGTCGCTATCGCGCCTATCGAAAGCACCGAAGCACCGATGGTTCCGGTTTTTATAAAAGTCCTTCTGTCGATCATCTTTTACTTTTTCGTGTGTTGCGTTCCGCTTCAGACCCATGACATGCTATTGCACGGTGCCTGGCCACCGGCGGTCCGGTTTGCCGGTGTGAAGCCGGCTATTTGCATATTCTTGCGGCAATTTTATCGCCTATCACCTTTTTATCATAAAAAATTGTACAATAGCGAATTATCACTTAACTTCGTGTGAAACATATCTGAGAATGAAAACCCACTATACATTTCTGTTGCCACTTTTTTATTGCTTTTCCACCTTAACCGCCCAAGCACAGGTCCGTTTGCAGGATTCTGCCGAATACATCAAAATCACGCACATTGCCGAAGAAATAAAAACCAAATATGCTCCGGACAAACGGACCGCCCTCTTTGAACTGCAACCGCTGGATGATAGCCTGCCGGGCCATTACCAAGTGATTACCACGGAATCGGAAGCCTTGCCTTCTTTCCACCAACGGCTAGCCGAACATCACATTGCTGAAACAAATATAACGATAAATGTATTGCCCGATAGTAGTGTGGGCGAGAATGTTTCGGGTGTGGTTAACCTCTCTGTTGCGAATTTACGGGTGATGCCACGAAACCAAGCCGAATTGGCATCGCAGGTATTGCTCGGAACGATGGTTGATTTGCTTCAGCGCCAACACGGTTATTATCGTGTCCGCACGCCGGAAGGGTACATTGCTTGGGTTGCCACCTCTTCCGTCACCCCCATGACGCCGATGGAGGTGAAACAATGGAAATCGGCCAAGAAAGTGATCGTTACAGCTGATTTCGGGCATTCCTATACGAAGCCCGACCATCAATCGCTGCGCGTTTCGGACTTGGTAATGGGCAATTTACTGACTTTGTTGGACCGGTCGGGCAGCTTTTACCATGTGCAGTATCCCGACGGCCGCCTTGCATATGTTGACAATAAATTGGTCCGTCCGTTTGACGAATGGTTGGGCACACGGAATGTAACCTCCGAAAACGTATTGACCATTGCCAAATCGATGATGGGCGTGCCCTACCTTTGGGGGGGTACCTCCGTAAAAGGCGTTGACTGCAGTGGTTTTACGAAAACAGCCTATTTCATGAATGGCTTGGTCATTCCCCGGGATGCTTCGCAGCAGGTGCTGGTAGGCGAGCCCATCGACATCCTATCGGCCGGTGAGTTGGACACCGAGAAGGCGCTTCGGAACCTACGCCCGGCAGACCTGCTCTTTTTTGCATCGGGCAAAGGACGGTCGCCGGATGCACGCATTACCCACGTTGCTTTGTATTTGGGCGACGGTGAATTTATCCATGCCGCTGGCACCGTACGCATCAACAGCATGCTACCCCATGCTCCCAATTACAGCGATTTCCAATCACGTACTTTAGTCAGCGCACGAAGGTATGTAGGACAAGCAGGCTCCGGTCTTCAGGCGGTTGCTTCAAACCCATTTTACCAGTCGGCCACGGAAGAAAACCACCCATAACGATGCAGGCAATCACACGCAAGTCCGGACGGTTTACCCTTAGATACCGGCCTTATACCCTCGAGCTCCGCCACGTCTTCACCATCGCTGCGGGCTCGCGCAGCACCACCCCCGTTGTGCTCGTCGAGCTGGAATACGACGGGATTATTGGCTACGGTGAAGCGTCCATGCCACCCTATTTGGGTGAATCGCATGAAACCGTACTGCGATTTCTGAACCGAGTGGACCTTTCGGGATTTAACGACCCATTCCATACCGCGGACATCCTGGCTTATGTTGACCAGCTAGCCCCGAAAAACACGGCAGCCAAAGCATCGGTGGATATTGCGTTGCACGATCTGTTAGGGAAAATGATGAACCAACCCTGGCACCGTATATGGGGTTACAATGCCGCCCATACCCCCAACACGTCCTTTACTATTGGCATCGATACCGCGGAAGTCGTCCGGCGGAAAGTACGCGAGGCGGAACCTTATAAAATCCTCAAAGTGAAACTCGGGCTCGATACAGACAAGATGATGATCGAGACCATCCGCGAAGTAACGGACAAGCCACTCTGCGCCGATGTAAATCAAGGGTGGAGACATCGGGAAGAGGGACTCGAAATGGCGCATTGGCTGGCCGATCGTGGTGTTGTATTTCTTGAGCAGCCCATGCCGAAAGAGGAGGTGGACGATAACGCATGGCTTACCGAAAACAGCCCCATACCCACGGTCGCCGACGAAGCCGTGCAGCGCCTCGAAGATGTGCGCGGGGCGTTTGGCGTATACAGCGGCATCAACATCAAGTTGATGAAATGCACCGGTATGCGCGAAGCACACCAAATGGCCGAACTGGCAAAGGCGCTTGGCATGAAGGTGATGCTGGGATGCATGACCGAGACGTCATGTGCCATTTCAGCGGCCGCCCAATTGTCGCCAGTGGTCGATTGGGCCGACCTTGACGGGGCACTCCTGATCAGCAACGATGCATACCGCGGAATGGAAGTGACAGACGGTAAAGTGGTATTGCCGCCAACACCGGGTATTGGTATACGTTTAAATGGGCCAGCGGCCGGTTAGCTCAACGGTGCGGCCCTTTTATGGGGCCGCTACCGTTTCCGCTTCCGTAAGGGCCTTTGTCGTTAAATAATATTTAGCAATCATATTGGGCACCTCCCATTCGGGCATCGTACCCGATTGGAGGAATCCGAGGTACTTTTCGGTCACCTGTGCAAAATGCTCCTCATGGGTGGTCACCAAAGATGGATCCACGCTAATCCGGTACCGGCCGGGGGCTATCTCTTCGAACGCCAATCCCTTGTAAGTGGCACCCAATTGTTCAATGGCGTGGGCAAGGTTTGCCTCAAATGTTTTGACATCCCTTTCGCCAGTCGATTCGACATACAGCACGGGCTTATACTGCTCTTCAGCGCCCTGCTTGATGATGAGGTCGGCATATTTCCCCCGCATGATCGAATAGTGGGTATCGCCTGTGCCCTGCGGGGCCTCGAAGTTCCAAATGACCGACACCTTGGCGTGTACTCCTTTCAGGGTGTAGTTGATTTCGCCATTGGCAAATACGGCCATATTACCATCATCGCCAACCGATTTTTCAAGGAACGCTGGGATGTCTTTCTGTCCCGTCGAACGCTCAAACTGGGCTGGCGACAGTATCGTTGGCCACCGCTTAGCCGATATCAGCTGGATATCCTGTTTATAATCGATGATCTCGCCGGGAAAGCTCTCCCATTGCACCATATCAACCAAATGGGTAGTTACATCAACCAATCCTTCTCCTTGCTGCTGCGTATCGTAAAACCATACGGGGCGCACCAGTGGCTTCCCCGATACTTCTTTAAAGAAATGGTGTACACTCTCTTTGGTAATAGCAGGATCATCCAGCGTACCTTTTTCTAACCCACCGAAAAAACCATCAACCTGCGAAAGTTCCTTTTGTAGCATCGTATTGATTTCGTAGCGTTCGGTCATGATGTCGTAAAGCAAAACATCTTGCTCATCCGCCTTGGCAAAAGCATCCACCAATTTCGAAAAACCTTCGGGATTGATGGCCATGGGTTTATCTGCCAGTACATTCAACCCGGCATCGACCGACCGCGTGATGTAATCGATTTTATCGCGGTTGTTCCCTGCCAATACGACCACGTTGCCTTTCCGGTCTTCCAACATCTTGGCTAGGAAATCAGGTCCCGTGTAGACTACCTCATCCCACCGTGTTGGCGCTTCGCCGCGCGTATTGTATTGATCGATCAATGCGAGGTGGGCCGCTAGCTCGGTGCCTTGGGGCGCATAGACGTGGACGATACTATCCACTTGCGGATACATGCTTTTCTGCACCAACGCCGCGTGGAAATGGCCAGGTGCCACGGTTATCAATTGGACTTCCTTGCGTTGCATATCATCTTTGCGTGGGCCGCATGCCGAAAAGCATACCACAGCCATTAAAACAACCCATGCGATTTGTTTTTCCATCTGATTAAATTTGTTTTTTGCAGTGATAAAACTTGCTCAAATCATTCATAATCTATTATTTATAGCAACTTATGCAGGTCTCATCTATTCTGTTTTTATCTCGGCCTATTACCATAGACAATGGCTAGGTGTTAACAGCTATGAATTATCGACTAAGATTACCCCTTCACATAGGATGTACCATAAGGGAACCGCTGCGGGCGGGAAAGCATCGCGTTGGCCTCCTCGTCGCCAATAAATCGTTCCTTTTTCGCGTCCCACCGAAGTTTGCGGCGCAGCTTCATTGCCGCATGGGCAATTAAGCAGGCCGAACCGGAGCGGTGCGCAATCTCTACATGGCTAATGGTTTGCTTACCGTTACGGATACACTCCAACCAGTTCTGGTGTTGCTCGGGGCTCTCATAGAGTTTGGTTTCATTGTCGCCGATAACGGATTGGAGTATCTTATTGTCGCTTGCCTTGAAAGCCTCGTTCTCTTTGCCATCGGCCGCACCCGGGTCGGTTGCCGTAACGCCTACATTGCCCCGTGACACGAAAATCCACCCTTCCGTCCCTTCAAATCGGACGCCGTTGGGGTTCTTTCCGCTAATCTGCATCACCACATCGTTCGGATATAGCATCTGTACTTCAAAATCACCGTGTACATTCCAAAGGCCACTCGTGGGGAACGTTGCCCAACCTTCGGCTTCCAACGGTCCACTCAACTCGGTTCCGAGCCCCCAATGGGCTATGTCGAGATGATGAGATCCCCAACCCGTAATCATACCTGCGCCGAACTGCTCGCATCGTAACCAACCGGGGCGATCGTAAATATCGGTTTGGGAGTGTACTCTATCGAGTGTATAAGGGACGAGGGGTGTAGACCCCAACCAGCGTTCATAATCGAGATTTTCGGGCACAGGCATCTCGATGGGGTTCCCCCCTGCCGGGTCGCCCGGAAGCCCAACGATGACCCGCTTAATCGTTCCGATACGGCCATTGCGCACCAACTCACATGTCCGTTTGAACTGGGGCCATGGATGCATAGAGCGCTGCTGGCTACCCAGCTGGAAAACCACCCCTTTACGCGCTACCGTATCGGCCATCATCCGCCCTTCCTGGATGGTGAGCGACGTGGGTTTCTGCAAATAAACATGTTTCCCTGCGATAGCGGCCTCCATAGCGGGTTGCGCATGCCAATGATCCGGTGTACTGATGACTACGGCGTCTATCTCTTTATTGGCAATCAGGTCGCGGTAATCGCCATATGTTTTTACATCTACTGGCGACTTCCCACCATTTTTCTCCGCCTGTTGCTGTTCCAACCATTCCTTGCCCGCTGCTGCCCTGTGGCTATCCACATCGGCCACGGCTATGACGCGCACATAATCGTGTTTCAATACCTCGGGCAGATCATGCGATTTCGCAATCCGGCCGAAGCCGATCTGTCCGATTTGGATACGGTTGCTCGGTGCGTTCTTTCCAAATACCGATGCGGGTACGATGGTGGGGAATACAGATGCCGCTGCCAGCACCGCGGCTCCACCGGCCGATTGCTTGATGAACGTCCGCCTATTGAGTTGTTTTTTTTGTTTATCCATGATCTACTGATATTTTGCTTTTATTGAATCCGTTCAACGCTCCCTTACTTCATCTAGCGGGGTTGTTGCATACGCTTTGCTGTAATCTCTTTTTTTAGTTCCCTTCACCACCCATTCAATGCCACCGAGGAGGTGTCTCCGGAATTCCTCATCCATATAGTCTTCCTTGCCGTGTCCCAACGAGGTGTACCATGACCGGCCCCCATCGAACTCATGGCACCAAACTGAAGGGAACACATCACCGAATGTATCAAGGCGACGGGCATTTTCACCGGCCAATGTGGTAGCGTCATTCACCGCCACAACATGCAGGTTTACATTCATTTGCTTAAGGTAGTAAAACTCATCGCCTTTCACGCGCACCCATTTTCGCGGCAGATGCGCCACCGAGGGGTGCTTGGCATCGATGATGTTGACCGTAAATGGCTGGTATTTATCGTGCCAATAGAAGGTCGCCCCCAATAGCTGCTTAAACCATTTCCACTTACGCTCGGTGCCCGATGCCGAATGTATGCCCACGAAACCACCTCCCGCTTGGATATAGCGCATCAGGGCCACGCGTTGTGCATCGGTATCGAAAACATCATTATTCGTATTGGAAAAGACCAATGCGTCGTATTGTTTCAGATTCTCATCCGTAAATACGGATGGGTCTTCGGTGGCGTCGACCGAAAACCCGTGTTGTTCACCCAATGCTTTCAGGGCAATGATGGAGTTCTCGATATTATCATGCACAAACCCCTCGCCGTTTTTGGTATAAACCAACACCTTTACTTTTTTCCAGTTCACCGATTGTGCGCGTAATGCGTGTGCAAAAAACAAGAGTGGCAAGCATAATAGTGCCGCGCGAGTCGTCCGTAATAAAAAACCAAATTTCATCGTTGTTCTATAAGTTTTTGTTTCCATCAAATATCAAGCGGATTAGTGGGCGAAAGACTGCCATAACTGCTCGGCTTCATCGGCCGATAACGAGCCGTCGAAAACAACAAGCCGGTATTGCAAAGTATACGCTTTACCTGCCTCCAGCACCCAGTCCATGTTCTTGGTGGGCGAAAAGTTGAAAAACTGATCTCCCCGGCCACCATTGGCGTCTACCGGCCATATACGCACCGGCTCCGGAAAATTATAATTATCGGGATGGGATAGGAAAAGCACACCGCCCCTACTATCTCCCAATTGGCCGGACATGATGGTCCAACGTTCGAGCGACCCATCGGCATCCTTGCGGGTTTTACCGGTAGATGTAAGTACACCACTGTTCTTGTTGGTCCATTCGGGGGTAGCCCGGAATCCCAATCCGGCGTAACGGTATTCCTTGAGCACCACATCAGCATCGGTTACGGGAACCAGCGTAGACCGGATGTCCATCGCGTAGCGATTTGCATCCAATTGCGAAATTGCGATACGCCAATTTTCCCTCATGATGACGGTCTCCCGGCCGTCGTCGAAGACGACGTGATCGTGCACCGCTTCAAAGCCAGCATGCTTCGTATCTTGGAAAATTTCGGCAAATTCCACAAAGCGCACTGTCCCCTTTTTGTCGCCGATGTTCCACAGATCATACATTTTCCCTTTGTATTCCACATGTGTCCACGGGTTCCACAGGCCATAATGGTGGTAGTGGTCTGCCGGCTGGATATGGGTAAGCACTTTGCCCGAAATGGTCTGCAGGGGATGGATGTATCCGGCACGACCATAGGCGGCATCCACGCCCGGCGGCGGGGGTTTTACGGTGTATCTATACGTAACTAACGGATTCCCCTCCCGATTGCTCAGCACGAGTTCGTCAGCACCTTTTACCGCCGAATACGGCTTGCCGCTATCTACCGTCTGTCCAACAGCACACGAAACCCCACCACCTAGACACAAAAAGCCAACTATTGTTTTCCACATCGACATTGTAATAGATTTATAAATAATTCAACGATAAAGTTATCAAAAATCTGCCTGATTGGGTCATCTGCTTTTTTTTGCCAACGGTCTAAATCCGCTATTCGGTGATTTAGGGGTTGTTCAACCGTTATACTAAAAATCGCTAACTTTGATAAACATTCAATCCTTCATTATGCTAGCCATACAAAAAACTTTAAAAAGCAGTGTATTTTCGATGCTAATAGCCATGTCCGTCACGGGGAGTTATGCGCAAATGGGTGATGCCCCTCGTCGCTTCCACCGGGCTGCCCGCGTTATCGATAGCATTTACGACGCCTTTGCAACCAAACATCATTCTCCGGGCTTGGCATACGCCATTGTGTACCGGGGCGAGATGGTGCATATGGGCACCATGGGTTATATCGATATGGAGCGACAGATTGCCGTAACGCCCCAGTCGGTATTCCGTATCGCATCGATGACCAAAAGTTTCACGGCCGCAGCCATCCTACAGCTGCGCGACGCCGGTAAACTCCGCTTGGATGACCTTGTGACCGCCCATATACCGGAGCTTAAGGCACAACGCTTGCCGACAACGGATTCGCCCCCAATGACCATCCGCCAACTGCTTACCCATACCGCCGGCCTCCCGGAAGACAACCCATGGGGCGATCGGCAGCTTGAAATCGACGATATGGAATTCCTAGCATTGATACGCAACGGCTTCTCCTTTTCCAACGCACCGGGCGTGGCCTACGAATACAGCAATACCGGCTATGCGTTGTTGGGCGAAATCATCAGGAGGGTCTCCGGCCAACGGTTCGATGCGTATATCACCACCCATATCCTTAAGCCGCTCGGTATGGGCAATACTTATTGGGAATATAAGAATGTGCCAGACAGCCTGTTAGCCATTGGCTACCGCTGGGTGGATGAAGAGTGGGTGAAACAACCCATGCTCCATGACGGTGCTTATGGCGCTATGGGCGGATTGATGACCTCCATCACTGACTTCGCCAACTACACAGCACTTCATCTCGGTGCGTGGCCGGCACGCGATGGCGATGACGCTGGGCCGATTCACCGTTCGTCCCTTCGAGAAATGCAACGACCGTGGGCCTTCAACAGCCTATCTACCAGTAGCGGGTGCCCGATAACGTCGGCATATGGCTACGGACTGCGGTGGACGCAAGATTGTGACAACATAACCACGGTTGGCCACAGTGGCGGACTGCCTGGCTTCGGTAGCAATTGGTTGATATTACCCGATTATGGGTTGGGTATCATCTGTTTCAGCAACGTCACTTATGCCCCCACGACAGCAGTGAACACCCAAGTGGCCAAGGAAGTCATCAAATTGACACAACTGTTACCACAGCCCGTGGCCGTGAGCGCGGTGCTGAAGCAGCGACAACAAGAGCTCATGGGTTTTCTCCCGGATTGGGAAGGTGCCGAAGAGAGCGATATTTTTGCCATCAATTTCTTTCTCGACAACTATATCGATAGGCTCCGAGCGGAAAGTACCGCAATATTCGCCAAAGCAGGCAAACTGGGAAAGGTGCATGAAATCGTGGCCGAAAACGGCCTACGTGGTACCTTCCTCGTGGAGGGTGAGCACAGCGACATACGGATACATTTCACGTTGAGTCCCGAGCGTACCCCGCGTATCCAACAGTTTGCCATCCGATTGGTCGATCATCATTGAAAATCGACCCCTCATTATTGTACGTAGTTTTTAAACGTTTCCCGTGGCGTGGTCGAGAGATCGATCAGGTAACCGTTGACCACGGCATACACCGGTTTACCTTCTTTCGCGAGGAAAAAATTAGCTGCCCTACCCAGATGTGGGCTAGCGGCACTGGGTGCTTGCTCCGAAAAGGCCACCAACGGCAATCCATGGAAACGACCCTCGGGCATCTTTGCCAATTGGATCGCACAGTACCCCTGCCTCAACAGTTCCATCGCCTGCGCCAACGACACCTCATCAAGGTGGTCATATACCTTGGGATAAATCTTGCCCGGCATGAAATGGAGGCCTACGGCATCCAATTCGGTATAACCGAAATTTTCACCCAGATCACCCACGTCGCTGATGCTCGACTGTACATAATAGTCACGATCTACCGTACGCTCATTGCGGTTGATGGACAAATCAACGGTATACTCCATCGAATCGCGCGAAACGCTTACGTGCCGTAGAAGAACATCCGATAGTTTGGCATCGCTATACGGAATCGACTTATAGGTTTCGATGTCATATTGCGCATAGCTGCCCTGGGCAATTTCAATAAGCGCATTGAGGATGGCCATAAAATTTAGCTTACGGATGAATTGTTTTTCAGGGTCTCCTTTGTATCCCCCCGACTCGATCAGCACGGTGCGTGTACCCCAGGTTTGGAAGTTGTCGCCGAACGCCCGCGGCGAGTAGGTATCGTCATATTTTGCAACACCCCCCGGCACATAGCCCTGCAACAGCTGGTTGATACCGGCGGCGATCTTCATTGCATCGCCACGCACGTCGTTGACTTCACGCTCGGCATTGTATGCGGGTGCCAGTAGCGCGATGGTGACGGGTGTGGGTGTACCGGGCATATTGTAATAAATATGCATGTCGTGCAGGTTGAACCCATAATCGGGATCCACGGTTTCCGCCGCATTAATCAGTATACGTCCTTCCACGGTGGCTCCCGAACGGGCATCGCGGTTGAGATCCACGTCCATCGCATTGCGGCGTGTGTATACATCCGCACCGTCGGGGTTCAGCATGGGGATAAAATAGAGGCTGGTCTTGCTTTTCAGCAAGTTGCGTATGCTGTCCATACCATCGCCTGATGCTTCGAGGAAGTTAAACAGATCCATCAGGGCCATGGTGGCGGTGGGTTCATTGCCATGCATCTGCGACCATAACATCACCCGCTTAGGGCCGTTGCCATACCGCAGTTGATAGATGGGCTTTTTGAGTACGGAAACACCCAACTTCGTGACCTCGAAAACCTCACTCCCCTGCCGTTTCAGAATAAGCGGCTCGATGTCGGCATGTTTGAAGCGACGGTGCCTGATAGACGCTTCGCGATAGGTTTCATAAGCCTTTGCCAGCATGGCCGTATCCGGCTCATAAATCATCCAGCTTTGGCCTACCCCTTCGCAGGCCGTCGAAATCAAGACAATAGTCAATAAATGGATAACAAGCTTCATGGTAAAATTAACTAGCCTGCGGCAAAAATGTTTTCAACAACGTGGATAGACCCTTTATCCGCGTCTATCCGTACCCTGGCGCCCACGGGCAGGATAAACTGCTCATCCATATGTCCAATCAGTGCACCCTGATAGGCAGGGATGCCCAGCGGCCTGATATAGTCGTCCAATATCTGGTCCAATGTCAACGAGTTGCCTGGATTCGACGCTTCGCAATCGGAGCACCGTCCGAAAACGAACCCTTTGATACGCTGCAGCGCACCCGATAGCGCCAATTGGCTGAACATCCGATCAATGCGGTACGGTTCCTCTCCAATATCTTCCAGAAAGAGGATACTATCGGAAAAATCGGGATAATAGCGGGAGCCCGCTAAGCCGGTCAGCACGGTAAGGTTGCCTCCCAGCAATTTTCCTTCGGCCGTTCCGGGATTCAGCGTTCGAACCGGGCGCTGATTGGCAGCATACACAGGTGGTTTGCCTTCAAAGAAGAGCGCTTCGAATTGATTGAAGACCATGGGTGTCCATCTGCTGTTCGCTACGGCACCATGGAAACTGATCAATCCCGTTTGCGTATGGATAGCCTGATGGAATGCCGTAATGTCGCTGTAACCCATAAAAATCTTCGGATGGCGCGCTATGAGCCCGTAATCCAACTTATCGAGTAGCCTAGCAGCCCCCGAACCACCACGCAAGCACACAATAGCCTTGACCTTAGGATCGGCAAACATGGCATGCAGGTCGGCAATCCGCTCTTCGTCCTTGCCGGCCAGGTATCCATATTTCTTGCCCACATGTTTGCCCCATTGGAGATGGAGACCCAATGCCTCGATGTTCGCTTCAGCGATACCATACCCCTCGTCGTCGACCAGTGCCGACGACGGTGTGATCACGCCCACGGTATCGCCTTTGCGAATAGTAGGTGGAAGGATGGATGGCCGGTAATGGGGTACGAGCGCCGGACCGCTGGTGGACACCGGCAATGCTGCCATGCCCAGGCCCAATGTTTTGATAAAGGTGCGTTTATCCATATTTGCTTTACGAATGGAGCTAGCGATCAAACGATAGCCGTTGGCCGCTGCCTTTTTCCAATAATTTTCCCTCTTCATATACTAACTGCCCCGATACCCAGGTGTGGGTGACCGTTGAGGCAAATGTGTGCCCTTCAAACGGCGACCATCCACACTTCGAGAGGATATTATCCCGGCGTACCGTATACGGTCTTTCGAGGTCGACCAACACGAGGTCGGCCCAATACCCTTCACGGATAAAACCGCGCTCGGCCACTTGGAAGCAGGTCGCCACATCGTGGGCGGTCTTCTGCACCAACTGTTCGAGCGTCAGTCCGCCATCGTGGTACATATCCAGGAGTGCTTGCAGCGCATGCTGCACCAATGGGCCGCCTGAAGGGGCCTTGCTATAGGGTTGTGATTTCTCCGCCAATGTATGCGGTGCATGATCGGTGGCGATAACATCTATTCGTCCATCAAGCACCGCCGCCAATATACCTTGGCGGTCGGCCGCTGTCTTCACAGCCGGGTTCCATTTGATAAAATTACCTTTTTCTGCGTAATCGGCATCGCTGAACCACAAATGGTGGATGCATGCCTCGGCGGTGATCCGTTTGCTGGCAAGTGGCACACCTTTTTCAAATAAGTGGGTCTCTTCCGCTGTGGAAATATGTAGGATGTGGAGCCGCGTACCGTGCTTTTTGGCTAGGTCTACCGCCCGCGAAGAGGAAATATAGCATGCTTCGGCCGACCGGATGAGGGGATGCATATCGGGCGTGAGGTTATCGCCATAGGTACCTTCATACCGAGCCAAATTCTGCCGGATGGTGACTTCATCTTCGCAATGCGTGGCGATGAGTATGGGCGAATTGGCAAAGATGCCTTCGAGCGTATATTCATCGTCCACCAACATGTTGCCTGTGGATGACCCCATGAACACCTTGATACCACATACGCGTTGCGGGTCGGTACGGAGCACTTCATCAATGTTGTCGTTGGCAGCCCCCATATAGAAGGAATAGTTGGCCAGCGACTGCCGCGCGGCGATATCATACTTATCTTGCAGGAGCCCTTGTGTGAGCGTATTGGGAACGGTATTGGGCATTTCCATGAACGACGTAGTGCCACCCGCCACGGCCGCCCGGCTTTCGTGCCAGATATCGGCCTTGTGGGTGAGTCCCGGCTCACGGAAATGCACTTGGTCATCAATCAAGCCCGGCAGCAGATGCAGCCCCTCGGCGTCGATTTCGACAGCTGATTTCTCTTCTAACTGGGGCGCGATTTTTTCGATACGTCCATCGACAATCAATACATCACACGATTTAATCGTTCCTTCATTGACAACGGTTGCTGCCTTTATAATGGTTTTGGACATGTATGGATCTTTTTGCAAACTTACCTAAAGTTGGATGAATAAATAAATACCGCCGGGCATATACCTGGCATCAGCGGATGCGGTTTACCGCAGGTAAGGCTACCGTTTTATCACTCGTATTGCTGAATGTACGGATCAACCCGAATGTCTCGGGGATCTGTTCGCCCATGCGGCCGAGCGTTTCTGCGGGGATATTAGCTTTGCTAAAAGGGACCACTTTAACATATTCCTGGATTTCACCGACATTGCGCCCGTACTTATAAGCGTAGGTGAAATGCCCTTTCCCGTCGGTTTGCACTTCGTTATTGTGCATGTTGGGCACCGCGATATAGAACTCGCTGCTGTCCACGCTTCCGCTCGGATTGAACTGTGCGTTCTGGGCTAGGTAGCTATGCAGTTCCGCGGCTACGTTTTCGGCGGGATCGATCAATTGTATCTCCGGGGCCATCACATGGCGGTACACATATTCACCATCCCGTTGGTAGGCATACAACTCATCTAATGTACGGCGGATATCGCCCGTGAGATATGGATAGTGGGTACAACCGAGCACCAATGCTTTAAGCGGATGTGCACCAGCGGTAGTACGCAGCTGTTCCAGCAAGGACACCAAGTGGTAACGGATGTAATTATCGGCGGAATTGATCTGCAACACATTACAGTCTTCGCCACCTCGGGAGCCACACAACATTTTGTTGCCCGAAAAATCAAACCTGTAACTGTCCATCAACGCTTTTTCGATGGGATACTGGCCATGGTTGAACGACGGCCCCAAATAATCTTCACGGGGCTGGTCGGCAACCGAACTGATAAAGCCCGGTTCACGGTCCACCGCTTCGGCCACCCCGTACCCCCCTTGGTTGTATATCTGGATGTCGCCGCGATAGCCCAGGCGGTCCTTCCATTCCATGATCGTACGCTCGTAGCCCTTCGAAGCAATGGTACCCACAGTGGCGAAGACGCCGATGGCACCATCTTCGTCTTTTTCAAATACGTCCAATACACCGCGTGCGCCGGCATCGATTACCCCAATGACCGGAATATCCAATCCGGATTCCTGGATGAGGGCTTCCACGTCTTCCTTGGCATATGCTGTGGCCGTATTGCACGCAATGACAATGGCCTTTACCCGTTGTTTACCTGTTACAAAGTTAACTGCTGACGCATCGGGATAATATTTCTCCGACAGCAGGAATTGAGCATCTTTCAATACGTGCTCAACCAGCAAATCCGATTTACGCTCGCTATAGTAGTTGCCATAAGGCATATTGGCTTGGTCTGCAAGGTAAATGAACTGCTCTTTACTGAAATCGGGGTGGCCGTCGCCGCCGGTTAGCTGGCTTTCGTTGTCATATGCATCATATCTCACCAAAGCATCCATCACGGTCAAACCACCCGTACCGGAATCGAAGATGCCAATAGGAAGGGTTTCATCTGTGGGGTAATCGTGTACATCCACATAGTAGAAGCTAGTGGTGTCTTCCAATATGGCATGGATCATCGGGTCGAGCGAAGTGGCTGTATCGGCCCGCTTCTCCCCGCTTGTACACGATACAAGGACATACGCAACGGCAATAATGGCTACAACTGGGTTTGCCTTCATGATGGAGTTTGCTTTACACAAACTTAGCCAAAGCTGTTTCGAAATACAACTTTAATTGCAACGTTTTAAAAGAGAAAGGGCACCGAGTAATCACTCGGTGCCCTTATCCAAAAATATACGGGCTTCCTAATAAGCCTGCGTTCGATTCATCAAACTTAGGTTTATAGGGGCATATTAGCCATAAATTGCACATTCAATGCGCCGATGTTTAGCCCCACCATAAACGATGGCATGGTTTGGGCAAATACCCAAGCGTTATTCCTACGGTACACATATCCGCGCCGATACGGGTCATAATAAGTACGATATTTTGGGAAATACACATATTCGCTATGGTGGTGAAAACGTTCGCCATAGTACCAATCATCGTGATCGCGATAGCGGTATTTGTGCTGCTTCGCATACTTGCGGTATTCACGATCGCGTTCTTCATAATATTTGCGATATTCGCGATCGCGCTTTTCCGCATGCTTCCAATATGCTTTCTCCTGCTTATGAAAAGCCTTGGCGTGCTTATGGTACTTCTTGGCGTACTCTTTTCCATGGTTGCCCCGATGGCCATTGCCCCGGCCCTGCGCGTCGGCTTCTAGCGTTGTGCCCGCGACAACTGCGAGGGCAGCGATTCCAATCAATAACTTGTTCATAGCATCAATCTTTTACGTACACATTCAATTTACTACTCGTAAGACAACAGAAGTGATGCCAAAGTTTAATGTCTATATGTAACGCATCGATTACGTAAGCCGACTATGCGACCTCCTGTTCGAGGGTTGCGATCTTGGTGCTTCATTTCGCTGAAAATTATTTCTTGATGCTTTATGGAATCCGACACCCTGTCGCATCCGTACGACAAAATGCGTCTACAGCATGACCGCATTTAAGACGATTTAAGTAAGTTTGCAATAAGCAATCGATTTGAAAAACAAACACGACAGCACAATGATCCGCAGTTTCTTTTCCGTACGGACGACGATTTTAGTCCTCTCCGGCACACTCTTCCTAATGGCTCCCTCCATGGCACAACAGCACCACAAAGGCGACCCCTTCCAAAAAGAATGGACTACCATCGACTCCCTGTCCTTTAACGGGCTACCAAAATCGGCAATGGCCATTGCCCGAAAAATCAAAGCTGCGGCACAACAGCGGGGCGACAATGCCAACACCATCAAGGCCACGTTATTTTTGATCGCCAAAGAGGCATTGACAGCAGAAAATGAGTCGACATTCGCCATTCAGCAAGCCGATTCGATGATCCGGGTTTCTGACGGTCCGGAAAAGGCGTTATGGCAGAGCATCGCTGCCGAACTTTACTGGCAATACTATCAACGTAACCGGTGGACTATACTGGACCGTACGCCCATCCTTGGCGAGCCGCCTGTCGATATCGCCACATGGGATGCTGCCTCATTGATTGCCAAAGCCAGCGACCTGTACCAAGTGTCCATCCTCAATAGTGAAGCCCTTAAAGCTATCCCCGTGGAACGCTACGCACCCATGCTTACAGAGGGAATAAATACACGTCGGCTGCGGCCTACCTTATATGACCTCCTCGCTTTCCGGGCCATCGGCTTCTTCCAGAACGACGAGAAAGATGTGATCAAACCGGCATACCAATTCCAAATCGACGGGAAGCTATGGTTTGAGCCGGCCGCGCGGCTGGCCGAGGTAAAGGTGAACCCAGCCACCCCCGAAGCGCTGCATTTCCGCGCTTTACATACGTACCAACAGTTATTGGCCTTCCACTTGGATGACGAACAGCCCGACGCACTCATCGATGCCGACCTGCAGCGCTTGCAGTTTGTGCACCAATATTCCATCCACCCCGATAAAGACAGCCTCTACCGTGCGGCATTGCAGGCACTTGCTGCGCGCTACGCAGATAGCCCAGCGGGAGCGCAGGCTGCCGTCACGCTGTTCCAATTCGATTTCAACCAATCGCAGGGCAAAGACTCGATAGACCGCCAGCATATGCTTCGACAGCTCGACGCACTCATCGTGCGCTTCCCCGGTTCGGAAGGTGCCCGAAATGCCGAACAGCTCCGCTACATCCTGATGAGCAAATTGCTGCAGGTGCAGACAGAAAGCGTATTGCTGCCGGCGGAAAACAGCAAGGTCCTCATCAACTACCGCAACCTGGACAAAGTTTACCTGCGGATTTATCCTTGGCCAACCGGGCTCACCAATACGCAGCGCGACTTGAACAATAGCACCACGAAAAATAAGCTACTGCGTGGCAAGCCGCTGTCGTCGTGGCACACGGCATTACCGGGCAGCGAAGACCTATATGAACACCGTACGGAAATCAAAGTAGACCCCCTGCCTACGGGTCGCTACCTGCTCGTGGCCTCGGCGACGGCCGACTTTTCGTCGGATAAAACAACCCTGTCGGTTGCACCCATCCAGGTATCGTCATTGAGCCTCCTCACCAACAATCTAGAAAACCAGCATCTGTTGTTTGCGTTGCACCGCAAATCGGGTATGCCCATCCGAGGGGCGAAAGTAACGTTCCTCGACGAGCATTGGGACAACACCTTCAATGCATATAGATACGAAGTAGTGGGCAAAACAACCACCGATGAGGACGGCAAAGCAACCATCCATGTAGAAAACCGCCGGCAGAACATCCGCCGCATTGTCCTTTCTTCACATGGCGATACGCTGCGCACCGACGGTTATTTCGGTTCGTATCGTGCTGAAGACGAAAATGAGGTAACGGCCAGCTTACATACGTTCTTATTTACCGACCGCGCTATCTACCGGCCGGGCCAAACGGTGTATTTCAAGGGGATTGTCGTTGAAAATGCTGCCGACGGGACGACCAACCGGGTGATGGCCGACTATGCCACCGAAGTGACCCTCCTTGATGCCAATGATCAGGAAGTGGCTTCCATGGAGCTCACCACCAACGGATATGGTTCGTTCTCTGGCAAATTCATCGCGCCAGCAAGTGGACTTACCGGCCAAATGCATATCAAAACCGCGAACGGTAACGCGTACTTTGCGGTCGAAGAATATAAACGGCCCAAATTTGAAGTGGTATTCGACACCTTAAAAGCCAACATCGCCCTTAACGAGGAAATCACCCTCAAGGGACATGCCGCCGCCTATGCCGGCAGCAACATCGATGGAGCCGCAGTAAGGTACCGCGTGGTCAGGCATGCACGGTTCCCTTATTTCTGGGCCGCTTACCGCTGGGGGCAGCCGCAGTCGCCGCAAATGGAAATCGCCAATGGCACCGTACAGACCCAGGCCGATGGTTCGTTTGAAGTGACGTTCACCACCATCCCCGACAAGCAAATCGACCCGCACACGTTACCGGTGTTCATGTACAGCGTGTATGCCGATGTAACCGACATCAATGGCGAGACGCAAAGCGGCAGCCAGACAATACAGGCGGGATACCGTTCCTTACTGCTCAACGCCTCCATGCCCCGGCAGCTTGATGCGAGCCAGGAAAATCGGCTGACCATAACTACCCAAAACCTGAATGGTATCCCCACACCGGCCGACGTGGCCATATCCGTTGCACCGCTCACCTTTCCGGGCAAGCTGTACCGCGAACGGATGTGGGAGAAACCCGATCGGTATACCATGACCGAACAGGAGTTCAGGCAGCTCTTCCCAGATGATGAGTATGCCAATGAATCCAATTACATGAGTTGGGCTACGGGCGAAACGAGCTGGTCGACCGCACTCCACACCGCAGAACAGCAGGCAGTGGAGGTCCCCGCCTCGGCCTGGCAAACGAAGGGATGGCATGTAATTACCCTGACCACGGCCGACCCACGGGGCAATGAAATTATCGAGAAAATATATACCTACGCCGCTAAACCGGCAACGGATGCCAAACCGCAACAGCCCTTGTTGGTATGGGCGAATGAAAGCTCGCTGGAACCGGGCGAGGTGTTGGACCTTACCGTGAAAACCGGCTTCGACAGCACTTACGTGTTGGAGACAAATACCGATGTGAAGCCTGAATTCACGACCTTTTCCGAACGTAGACAGATAAACCGTTCCATCGATGAAGACGACCGCGGCGGTCTGGGTTTTACGTGGTTGTATGTACATAACAACCGAGTATACCAGGGCACCCAGCGGGTGGACGTACCCTGGTCGAACCGCGACCTTCAACTGGAATGGGCGACCCACCGCGACAAATTGCAACCGGGGGCTGCCGAGGAATGGCAGTTGACCATCAAAGGTAACAAAAAGGAAACCATCGCGGCTGAGCTACTGGCGGGCCTATACGATGCGTCGCTGGATGCGCTGAGGCTGCATCGCTGGAACTGGAACCCGCTGACGCCCAACCGTTGGTTAGGGAACCCGTGGGGAACCCATTGGACATTCAAGACCGTTACCGGCAACCCGTGGTTGAACAACATCGATGGTGCACGACCTACCGACTACGAAAAGCGGTATGACGAGTTACTCAATTATCCCGCAAAGCAGCTTTTCCGCAATAAAAACATCATGATCCGGGGTCTCGGGGGGGCTGCCCGGGGGGTAGCGGTACGCGAAGAGTCCCTAAGTGCGGCAGCACCCAACGCACAGCAAGATGCAAATCAGCTCAATGAAGTCGTGGTCGTGGGCTACGGGACACAAGAGAAACAGGCCATTGTTGGCTCGGTAGAGACCGCGGGGACCGTGGAGACCGGACAGCCAACCATCTCCCTGCGCACCAACCTGGAAGAAACGGCGTTTTTCTTCCCCCAGCTGCAAACGGATGCCGAGGGCAACGTAACCTTCAAATTCACCATGCCCGAAGCACTCACCGAATGGAGGCTGATGGCTTTCGCCCACACGACCGACTGGAAAACAGGCTTCCTGGAAGGGAAAATCAAAACCCAGAAAGACCTGATCGTGATGCCCAACCTGCCCCGCTTTTTGCGGCAGGGCGACCAGATCCGCTTCAGCGCAAAAGTGAGCAACATCAGCACGGAGACCCTGCGTGGTACGGCCTACATCGAACTGCTGGATGCGACGACAGGACAACGGCTTTCTGCCCTGAACAGTGGCCTGGACGACCAGTCCTTCGCGGTAGCAGAACAGCAAAGTACCGATGTTGCTTGGACATTCGCCGTTCCAGACAGCCTCTTCAACGCCGTGGTGGTACGCATCTCGGCCAAAGCGGGCAACTTTACCGATGGTGAAGAAACCACACTGCCGGTGATTACCAACCGGATGCTGGTGACCGAAACCCTACCCCTGCCCGTACGCGGCAATACCTCCAAAACCTTTACACTGGATAAACTGGCGAACACCACGAGCGATAGCCGCGTAAACCATGCCCTTACGGTGGAGTTTACGGGCAATCCCGCCTGGTATGCCGTGCAGGCACTCCCTTACCTGATGGAGTACCCCTATGAATGTGCAGAACAAACCTTCAACCGGTTCTATGCAAATGCCTTGGCAGCCCACATCGTTGACCAGGCACCACGGGTGAAAGCCATCTTTGAACAATGGAAAACCAGCGATACCACCGCCCTCCTTTCCAACCTGGAGAAAAACCAGGAACTCAAATCCGCGCTTTTGGAAGAGACACCCTGGGTGATGGAAGCAAAGAGTGAACGGGAACAAAAACACCGGATTGCCCAGTTATTTGAAAACCACAAACTGGCGCAGGACCTCCAGCAAAACTTAGCCAAACTGGCGGAAATGCAGCTCAGCGACGGCAGCTTCCCCTGGTTCCGCGGCATGTCTAGCAATCGCTACATCACCCAATACATCGCTACCGGTATCGCACGCCTGCAACAGCTCGGCGTGGAGGCCGCCCACACGGAAATTGCAAACGAAATCCTAGCGCAATCGGTGGATTACGTAGACCGCGAAGTGAAGAACGACCACGACTACCTGGTAAAAAATAAAATGGACCTCAGCAAGCGACACCTACGGTACACCCACGTGCAGTACCTCTATATGCGCAGCCTCGTGCCGGATTTACCGATACGTTCGGACAACCGCACGGCGTACGATTACTTCCTGGGGCAGGCCGCCGACTACTGGAATGCCTTCAACCCGTACCTGAAAGGACAGTTGGCGTTGGCGCTACACCGTGCCGACCATACCGAAAAGGCCGCGGCCATCATGGCTTCGCTACGCGAAACCGCTGTGCATAACGACGAACTGGGCATGTATTGGAAAGCCATGCCACATGGCTATTGGTGGTATGAAGCACCCATCGAAGCACAAGCATTGCTTATCGAGGCGTTTGCCGAAGTGGCAGACGACCAACAAGCGGTGGACGACCTCAAGGTGTGGCTCATCAAGCAGAAACAAACCCTACACTGGAATACCACCAAGGCGACCGCCGACGCCATCTATGCCCTGCTCTTGCAGGGAAGTGACTGGTTAGTGAACGAGCCGGACGTAACGATCACCTTGGGCAACGAAACCATCCGCTCTACCGAAACGGAAACCGAAGCGGGCACTGGCTACTTCAAAAAGCGGTATGAAGGCCCTGCTGTGACCGCCGACATGGGCAACATTGCGGTAAAAGTGGCTAAAGCCGAGAATGAGGGCGTCGCCTGGGGCGCGGTGTACTGGCAATATTTCGAAGACCTGGATAAAATCACGAATGCCGAGACACCATTGAGCTTGCGTAAGCAGCTTTACATCCAGCGGAATACTGACCGCGGCCCGGTGTTGGAAGAAATCAATGCCAATAACCCGCTACAGATAGGCGACAAGGTAACCGTTCGGATCGAGCTGCGCGTAGATCGCGACATGGAATATGTGCACCTCAAAGATATGCGGGCGGCCTGTTTCGAGCCCATCAACGTATTGAGCGGTTACCGCTACCAAGGTGGGCTGGGCTACTACGAAAGCACGCGCGATGTAGCGACCAACTTCTTCTTCGACTACCTGCGCAAAGGGACTTATGTGTTCGAATACCCGGTATTCGTGGCGCAGGCGGGCGACTTCTCCAATGGCATCAGCACCATCCAATGCATGTATGCGCCGGAGTTCAGCAGCCATAGCGAAGGGATAAGGGTGCAAGTGAAACAAAAATAAGAGCGGACACCATGGCTGTTGACACGACCAAACGATTCGACAGGATTGTGAGCATTTACATCCAGCTGCAATCCAAACGCGTGGTAAAAGCACAGGAACTCGCCGACCGGTTCGGCGTAAGCCTGCGCACCATATACCGCGATATACGGAGCCTCGAACAGGCGGGTGTGCCGATATTCGGTGAGGCCGGCGCCGGTTACAGCATCGTAGAAGGTTACCGCTTACCGCCGGTACTCTTTACCCACGAAGAGGCGATGAGTTTTGTGGGTGCGCAGAAGTTGATGGGCAAATTCATGGACCGCCGGCTGCAGGAGCACTACGACACGGCGCTCTATAAGATCAAAGCCGTGCTCCGGATGACGGAGAAGGATTCGCTATCAGCCATCGAATCGAAGATTGTGATGGCGAAACCGG
This sequence comes from Parapedobacter sp., assembly GCF_053550995.1. NCBI lineage: Bacteria > Pseudomonadati > Bacteroidota > Sphingobacteriia > Sphingobacteriales > Sphingobacteriaceae > Parapedobacter > Parapedobacter sp. The sequence goes on along the minus strand of NZ_JBMQOC010000012.1, from coordinate 62,971 downwards.
GTTATGATGTTTTCAATAACAACGTACCCCATGCGCTTAGCAACTTGATTGAAAGCATCGCCCAGCGAAGGCAGGTGTTTTTATCATACAAGGGGGTCAACGACGACAAGCCGAAGCAGCGGACCATTGAACCGGTGGGCCTGTTCCACGAAATGAACTTCTGGTACGTATATGCATACTGCCATGCCCGTAAGGATTACCGCCAATTCCGGGCAGACCGCATCATGCAACTCCAGGTGCTGGAAAAACCGTTCGAACGCGAACACCCCTCGCTGGGCGAGTTTATGGAAAAACGGGAACGCACGCGCAACGACGCCCCCAAAAAGACGGTCCGCATCCGTGTGGAGAACCGCTTCGCCGCCTACATGAAGTGGGATCGGCGCTTTTGGGGTTTCGTATCCGAACGTGATTGCGGGACGTATACCGATATGGTGTTCGAAACGCAGGATTTCCAAGAAGGCTTCCCGCGGTGGCTTCTTATGTACGGCGATGGGGTACAGGTGCTCGAGCCCGAGACTGTACGCCATCGCCTAGGTGAACTGATTGATGCGGTAGCCGCCAATTTCCGGAATTAACGCTCCCAGAAAAACGGCGGCTGTATACCCAGTGAGCGCAGGTAAACATACCCTTGCCCGCGGTGGTGTATTTCATTGTCAATGAAATACAGGATGTTCTCAATAATCGGAAAGTTGAACTGCCCGAAAAGGTTGAATGTTTCGTGGAAATCCGTCTCGGGGATGCGGCCGAACAACGCATCGATCTGCGGCGTATCTTCGTCCCATTTCTTCAGCAGCGTCTCCTTGGTGGTGATGCCCTCCAGTCCGGTCTCCGTATAGTCTTCGCCGGCACGGTCAACGATGCCTTGTAGACCCGGCACAGCGATAGACAACAGCTCCTTAGCCAGTTCGCCGAAAGGCCGCATGCCGGCAACGGAAAACGTAAACAGTTCTTTCTCGGGAAACGCTTCGATAACCCGGCGGGTCAAGGCACGGTGCCCTTGCCAATGTTTCAACAACTCGTCTTTGGTGATGATACTCATGATAACGATAATTAATTGTGAATAATTGATAATTCCTTATTGTTCACTGCAAAGAAACGGAGCGATGTTGACAGCGTTTTGTCAATAGGAAAAAACAACTAAAATTTCGTAATATTGCGTGACCTTATTCGGCATGAGTATCAAACGACGCAAGCCTTAGTGAAGTGTCTAATATCTATTGTCTAAAAAATGACCGCATATAACGAAGATAGTATACGTTCGCTCGATTGGAAAGAGCACATCCGGCTCCGGCCCGGGATGTACATCGGCAAGCTGGGCGATGGCTCAGCGTATGACGATGGCATCTATGTATTACTCAAAGAAGTGGTGGATAACTCCATTGATGAGTTCGTGATGGGCGCCGGGAGAACCATCGATATCAATATGAGCGAGCAGAAGATTGCCGTACGCGACTATGGCCGGGGCATCCCCATCGGTTCGGTGGTCGATGTGGTATCAAAAATCAATACCGGTGGAAAATACGACAGCAAGGCCTTCCAGAAATCGGTTGGCCTCAACGGGGTCGGTACAAAGGCCGTCAATGCACTTTCCACGTCGTTCACGGTACAGTCGTACCGCGATGGAAAGACACGGATTGCCGAGTTTAGCAAAGGGGAACTGGTGAGGGATGAAGAAAAGACTACCACCCAGCGAAACGGGACCGCCGTAACCTTTTACCCCGACGACAGCATTTTCAAAAACTACCATTACCGCGCAGAGTTCGTGGAAAACATGATATGGAATTATGTTTTCCTCAACTCCGGATTGACCATCAATTTCAACGGCCAGAAATTCGTTTCTGAAAATGGACTCAAAGATCTGCTCGAACGGAATATCGACTCGGAATCCATGCGGTACCCTATCATCCACCTCAAGGGGGAGGACATCGAAATCGCGATTACCCATGGCCAACAATACGGCGAAGAATATTATTCGTTCGTAAACGGACAGCACACCACCCAAGGCGGCACACACCAAGCGGCTTTCCGCGAAGCGGTGGTGAAGACCGTGCGCGAATTTTACAAGAAGGATTTCGATGCCTCCGACATCCGGGCATCCATCATCGGAGCGGTTGCCATCAAGGTACAGGAGCCTGTATTCGAGTCGCAAACAAAAACCAAACTCGGTTCGCAAAGCATCGGCCCCGAGGGCCCTACGGTACGTACGTTTATCAACGATTTCATCAAGAAGGCGCTCGATGACTTCCTGCACAAGCACGGCGAAACGGCTGACGCTTTATTAAAGCGGATCATGCAATCGGAACGGGAACGGAAAGACATCGCCGGCATCAAAAAACTGGCCAACGAACGTGCCAAAAAGGCCTCCCTGCACAACCGAAAACTGCGTGATTGCAAGGTGCACTACGGCGACAAGCACGAGTTAGCCCAGGAAACCACCCTGTTCATCACCGAGGGTGATTCGGCAAGCGGGTCCATTACCAAATCGCGCAATGTGCAGACACAAGCCGTATTCAGCCTGAAAGGCAAGCCGCTCAATGCGTTCGGGCTCACCAAGAAAGTGGTGTATGAAAATGAGGAATTCAACCTCCTGCAACATGCCCTCAACATCGAAGACGGGCTAGATGGACTCCGTTACAACCATATTGTCATTGCCACCGATGCCGATGTAGACGGCATGCACATCCGCTTGCTGCTGATGACTTTCTTCCTCCAGTTTTTTCCCGATTTGGTGAAAGCCGGGCACGTGTCTATTTTGCAAACGCCCTTATTCCGTGTGCGCAACAAGAAAGAGACCATCTATTGCTACAGCGACGAAGAGCGCCAGCGCGCCATCATGAAATTAGGGGGTAAGCCCGAAATCACACGTTTTAAGGGGCTGGGAGAGATTTCGCCTGACGAATTCGGGCTTTTTATTGGCGAGGATATGCGCTTGGATCCCGTTATCCTTCTAAAGGAACTGAAAATAAAGCAACTGCTGGAATATTACATGGGCAAGAACACGCCAGATAGGCAAAAGCACATTGTGAATAACCTCCGTGTGGAATTGGATATTGCCGAAGAATCGAAAACCGAAGAGCTGGTGGCTTAAAAGATCATGATAAACCAAACCCTTATCCTTATCCAGTGCCACGATGCCGTGGGATTGGTCGGCCGGATTGCCAATACCGTGGCGCGCCATGCCCTGAACATCGTTACCATGCGCGAATATGTGGATGAGGCCGCCGAACGCTTCTATGTTCGGATTGTATGTGCCGGTAAGGCGGAAGATAATGAGCTGCTAACCGCAGACCTCGTCAACGCATTGCCCACCGGGGCAACGGTAACCGTAAATCCGCCACAGCAAAAGCGTCTAGCCATATTGGTTACCAAAGAACACCATTGCCTGGGCGACATCATTGTTCGCTACTTTTTCAATACACTCGGTGCCGAGGTATGCTGCGTGGTGGGCAATTACGACGAATTAAGCGCATTTACGCAGCGCTTTAATATCCCATTTTACCACGTAACCCACGAGGGTAAATCAAAAACGGAATTTGAGCGGGAGATTACGCACCTATTGGATACACATCAACCGGATTACGTTGTGTTGGCTAAATTCATGCGGATACTCTCTGCTGATTTCGTGGGTCATTATGCGGGTCGCATTATCAACATCCACCATTCCTTCCTCCCGGCATTCATCGGAGCCAGCCCGTACAAACAGGCGCACGAACGGGGCGTGAAACTGATCGGCGCAACAGCGCATTTCGTCACGAGCGATCTCGACCAGGGCCCGATCATTGCGCAGGATATCCGCCCGGTAAACCACAGCTATACGGTGAGGGATATGGTGCGTGCGGGTAAAGAAGTGGAAAAATCAGTGTTGAGCAAGGCGCTGCGTCTGGTCATCGAAGATCGGGTAATTATTACCGGGAATAAGACGGTGGTATTTGAGTAACGAAATCTTTCCGCATAGGGTGGAATGAATCGATGAGTGTACCCGCTTCCAAGCACCGGCAGCCGTGTGTACTATTTGACGGGATGATGCACGTATCGCCCTGAACCATCACCTTTGTGTGTTTGCCAATGGTGTATTCAAACACGCCCGACTCGACATAACTGATCTGCGTATGCGGGTGCTGATGGGCCGCACCGATACTTCCCGTTTCGAATCGGACCTTCACGACCATCAGGTCGTCGTTGTACGACATAACGTTGCGGCTCACCCCTTCCCCCAAGTCTTCCCAACCGTGTATATTATCGCTATTAAACAATACCATAATCCAATCCTATCATTTTCCCGATTTCAGGAATTTACCGAATACGCCCAATGGCAGCTTGCTCCCTGCCGTCGCTTGTAGGTACAATTCGCCGGTTTCGAGGTTTTGGACACTTGGCAGCGCACCCTTGATCAGGTTTTCGACGATCACGGAAGAGAACCCCAACGAATATGTGTTCAAAATCAAAAAGTGCTCCTGTGGGTCTAGTAGCTGCACCACATCACGCATCATCTCGGCAATGTGGTCTTCCAATTTCCATTTCTCGCCCTTCGGCCCATGGCCGTAAGCGGGCGGATCGAGGATAATACCGTGGTACGTATTGCCGCGTTTCAACTCGCGCTTTACGAATTTAAGGGCGTCTTCCACCACCCAGCGCGTATCCGAAAGGCCCGACAGCTCCTGGTTTTCGTTGGCCCACGTAACCACCTGCTTGATCGAATCGACATGGGTGGTATCGGCACCGGCTGCGCGGGCAACCAACGAAGCACCTCCGGTATAAGCAAAAAGGTTGAGCACCTTGGGCCGCGGTGTGCGGAAGGTTTTTACCGCGGCCGAAATATAATCCCAATTGACCGCCTGTTCGGGGAAAACGCCCACATGTTTGAAAGAGGTAAGACCAAGACGTAACTTAATGGCAGTATCGCTGTTCTGATATTGGATATGCCAACGGTCTGGCAGTTTAGGGTTCTTTTTAATCCAATCGCCACTTGTAGCCGAGCGGCCTTTGAATCGGATATCGTGCCGCTTCATCCACTCCGCTTCTGCAAGCCCTTTTGCCCATACGGCCTGTGGCTCCGGCCGGATCAGGATGCGGTCGCCAAACCGTTCCAATTTTTCAAAATCACCACAATCGATGAGTTCGTAATCTTCCCAATGCTCTGGGGTACGGAGTTGGATGCTGTTCGCTGTCAAAGTAAGGCTTTTTTTTTGGCAAAGATAGCGATTAAATTGAACGGGTTCGATCAAAACCGTTCTTTTGCAGCTTTCATAAACGGACTGGCAAATACGAAGTTGTTCAGTTCTTCCACATCTGAATGGGCAATCTCCTTATTTGATCCTTCCCACCATTTCTGTCCTTTGTATAAGAAGATAATGTGGTCACCGATGCCCATCACCGAATTCATATCGTGGGTTACCACTACCGTAGTACATTGGTATTCCTCGGTCAGTTCCGAAATCAATTCGTCGATGACAATGGCTGTTTCCGGATCGAGGCCCGAGTTTGGCTCATCAACAAAAAGGTATTTTGGACTCATGCTGATGGCACGGGCAATACCGACCCGCTTTTTCATCCCGCCCGAAAGCTCAGCAGGATACAGTTTGTTCCGCCCCGCAAGATTCACGCGTTCCAAGCAAAAGTTGGCCCGGTCGATCTTTTCGCTTCGGCTCATATCCGTAAACATTTCCAACGGAAAAATGATGTTTTGCTCGACGGTCATCGAATCAAAAAGCGCCGAATTCTGGAACAGCATGCCGATTTCCTTGCGGATGGGTATGCGGTCTTCAAAATCCATCCGGGTAAAATCCTCGCCTTGGTAGAGCACCTTACCCTGTTCGGGACGGTGCAACCCCACCATGCATTTCAGCAACGTGCTCTTGCCCGAACCTGATCCGCCGATAATCAAACTGATCTTACCGGGCTCGAACTGGGCATCTATGCCCCGCAGTACGTGGTTATCACCGAAAGATTTATGGATGTTTTGAACTTCAATCATATGTTGCTGTGGGTAAAAAGGGTTAAAGCATGAGGGCCGTAATGATATAGTCGGCCACTAAAATGGCAATACAACTGATGACCACACCGCGGGTGCTGGCCTGGCCCACTTCAAGCGCCCCGCCCCGCACATAAAACCCTTTGAATGCCGACACCGAGGTGATGATAAACCCGAAAACAAACGCCTTCACCAACGCTACCGCCACCGTATAGCCAATGAAACCATCGGTAATACCGTTGATGTAATCGGCCGGCGTTACCGCCCCCGAGATTGCCCCTCCGGCAAGCCCCCCTACCAACGCCAGGAAAATGGACATGATAACCAACACCGGAATCATGGTGATGCCCGCCAGTATTTTGGGAAGGATAAGGTACCCCGGCGCATTGATGCCCATGATTTCCAAGGCATCGATTTGTTCGGTGACCCGCATGGACCCGATCTGCGACGAAATGGATGAGCCCACCTTACCCGCCAATACCAGCGCGGTAATGGTCGGGCTTAACTCCAAGATGCTCGAATCGCGGTTGATCTGCCCAATAACCGAGGTGGGAATCAAATCAGACACCAACTGGAAGGCGATCTGCATGGTCATTACGGCACCGATGAAGGTAGAAATGATGGCAATGAGCCCCAAAGAACCCACCCCGATTTCGTTCATTTCATGGATGATTTCCTTCCAGTATATCCGCCATTTCTCCGGTCGCCGGAAGACCGCTTTCAAGAGCAGAAGATATTGTCCGAAGTAAGTGAAAAACATAAATCGCTATCTAACTATTCAATTAGCGTTAAAGATACAGGTTTTGCAGTTACAACGAAAATCCGTGCCGTATTGTTTGTTCGATAAGGATACCATATCGAAACAAAATGATCGCATCCGTGGCGGAAATTGGCGGAAAATCCCGCCAATTTCTGCCAATTTCCGCCAATAGTCTTTCCATACGGCTTGCCCATCCTAATTTGCCCTTATGATTAAATCGGGGCGAACGATACGGGGCCGACGCGGTAACCCGCTAAAAAAAGACAGTACTGTCCGTTGTTGTCCGCAGACTGTCCGTAGTTGTCCGCGCATTTTATTAACCGTTTCTTTCTCTTCAATTTGGTCGTAGAAACAAAAAATTTCAGTTATGGTAATCACACAACACCCCAGCCGGGCAGGACCCATAAACCAGCGGATAGGCAATGGATGGCCAAGGGGGCCAACGTTGCCGATAGACGAAACAAAGGAGCATAACCGATGGTAAGGAACCATCACATCGAAAACAAGTTAACATAAAAACAAAAAGAAAATGAGAACACCGAAATTAATTACCAACTACGACTATCTCAGCGATGCCGACCTTGCTTCGTTAGCTACACGCACGGTCGATGCCTTACAGACAAACACGCATTTCCCCGATCTCCATCCACCGATTGCCGAATATGAACCGGTGGCACTGGACTATGTCGCCAAGCAAGCCATCACCGCCAACGGCCGCGCCAGCGGGGTACAGAAGGAAGAGAAAGATGAAGCCCGGAATGTCCTGATCGTGATGATGCGTCGGGTCGCGAGCTACATCAACAACTTCACGCAAACCAGTTCCGTGCAGCTAAGTTCCGGCTTCTATCCGGTACTACCGCCCAAGGCTGGGCAAATACCGCCAGCATCTACCTGGGCGCGGTTGGCAGATTCCAACCGCCCCGGCGAACTACGGCTCCTGTTCGAGGCTGTCAGGGCAGCCTACCAGTATGAAATGCAGTTGGCCTCCGAGTTGGACACGACGGGACAACCCGTGTGGCAAGACCTGGATCCCGCACCTCGGGCGCTCGGCAATTTTTACGGGCCGGTGGAAGATGGCGTGGTCTACTATTTCCGCGTCCGCTCGCGCAATAAAAAAGGCGTAAGTGAGTGGAGCCCGACGGCCTCCCTGCGTGCCCGCGTGACCGTGTGACATCCAAACAGAAAAAGGCGGTATAACTTGAGCGATGTGCCGCCGTGCACTGCCGCCCCCTTTCGGGGCGGTATTGTTGTTAATGGTTTCGTAGAACGGCAACTTTGTTCATATATTTACCCAATCATGAGCCTGTAAAAGATTCATAATACAATCTGATTAGAGATCGAGTTTTTTTTGATAAACAAAAATTGCTGTATATAAATGACCAAAGAACAAGAACGCGACGAACTACACCGCACCATATAGCAGATAGCCAATGACTTAAGGGGAAGCGTGGATGGGTGGGATTTCAAGTCCTATGTGTTAGGAATTCTTTTTTACCGGTTTATATCCGAAAACCTAGCGGTGCATATCAATAAGGGAGAAAGGGAAACGGGGAATGCCGATTTTAACTTTGCACAATTGTCGGACGAGGAAGCTGAGTTTGGGCGTAAAGACACCGTAGCCGAAAAAGGCTTCTTTATTCTTCCGTCCGAGTTGTTTACGAACGTACGGAAGAATGCGGCAAGCAATCCGAACCTCAACGTTGGGACGATGAACCTTTTGATGCGATTGTATCCAACCCGCCCTATTCCATCAAATGGGAAGGCGACGCCAATCCGCTCTTGATCAATGACCCCCGGTTCTCGCCAGCCGGTGTTTTGGCCCCTAAATCCAAAGCCGATTTAGCCTTTACCATGCACATGCTGTCTTGGCTGGCCACTTCAGGAACAGCCGCCATTGTTGAGTTTCCTGGTGTTTTATATCGCGGTGGTGCTGAACAGAAAATCCGGAAATATCTCATCGACAACAACTTCGTTGGAACGATATCATCTGATGTCAAAGCAAGGCCATCCCACACCGACACTGGATCGTCTCTCCGTACCACAACAACGCCTTAAACCCAGACAACAAGCTGTGGATTCACTCCAACATCATATCGACTTGACTAAATACGAGGTTGAGCAGACGCCATACAGTTCCAAATCGATCCGGTCCTGCCTTGCCTCATCCCAAGGTTGTAATGAGACAACACAAAGTTGTGCCGATTAGAGACAGCCTTGTGTTGCTACGAGACGATACAGCCTCGACCAGACCTGATATCGTGCCTACTTGAGACAGCATCATGCCGATAAGAGACGATATCGTCTCGACTTGACCGGGTATCGTTTTGGCTCCACGTAGGCCTGTGCTGCGTGAAGACGAATCTATCTTCACACACGACGCTATTGTGTTGACCCGTGACAGGTTTGTATCTGCAAATCACGACCCTGTGTGGGCATAACACAACCTTGTGCGTCGTTGTACCAATAACTCAGACAAAAGACCTAAATTTGAAAAACAACTAGGAGAACACAAAAGATATATATGCTACATTTAAAACAGCGAACAGCACTCATTACCGGCGCAACGAAAGGGATGGGGCTGGCCATTACCAACAAATTAGCCGCCTTGGGGTGTAATCTGCTGCTTACCGCCCGGAACAAGGAAGAGCTTGAAATGTTGAAAGCAACACTCGAAAACCAACACGCGGGCATTACTGTTCAATACAACGCCTGCGATGTTGCCGATGCCCAGCAACTCGATGGGTTGATCAGCTGGCTGGCCGAAACGGTTCCGGGACCGGATATCCTCATAAACAACGTCGGCATATTTAAACCCGTATCTGTGTTGGATGAAACCGACGAGGATTTCCAGCAGCAATTGCAGGTCAATTATATCACACCCCATCTCCTATCACGCGCTGTAGGCCGGCACATGCGAAAAAACCGCCGCGGACACATCTTCAATATCAGTTCCATCGCAAGCCGCGAGCCGGTATCCGCAGCAGGTACCTACACTGTAACAAAATTTGCGGTTAGGGGTCTAACCCAAGTATTGCGGGAGGAACTGCGGTCGCACGACGTGAAGGTGACCGAGATCATCCCAGGGTCAACACTGACTTCCTCATGGGAAGGCACCGAAATCCCTGCCGACCGGTTTATCCTGCCGGCAGACATTGCCGAGGCTATTGTAACCTGCCTCCGGATGAGCGACGGAGCCAACATGGAGGAAATCGTGATAAAACCCCGATACGGTAATATTTAAAAAAGGAGGAATCCATGGACAAGAAACTTCAACGCATCCCCTACGAGGGCGCCGTAGCAGGCGTCTGTGCGGGCTTGGGGGCATATTTCGGCATAGATAAAACTTGGGTACGGATCGCATTCATCATCAGCGTCTTTTTCTCGGGTTATATGGGTATCGGGCTATTAGGGCCCATCGTCTATATCGTACTTTGGATCGTGCTTCCCATCAAATCGTTTGTCATGCCGAGCGATCCTTTTCATGTAGACTACCGCACGCAACCAACCCCACCGGCCGACGATATCGGCGGTTACGCTCCCCATACCTGGGATAAGGGTGGGGCGTTCAACATGCGCAATAAAAAAGTGAGCAAAGACCGATATGTGGCCGGATTGATTTTGGTGGCATTGGGTATCTTTTTTTTATTGCACCAGCTGGATATTTTTTATTGGCGCGACTTCGCCCGGTTCTGGCCCGTGCTGATCATCGTGTTGGGATTGGCTACCATCTTCGGGGCGTTCAAGCCCCGGAAGCAAAAGCCGTTTTTCGTGAATGAGACTAAAGAGCCGGCGTCCGGGGCGCAAGCACCCGAGGGCAAACCGGACGACCCCGCCGACAATACGGGCGCCGATCATGGTTACACCAAATAACTGAACATGTTATGAACAAAGAAAAATTAAGCTGGGGCCTCATCCTACTGTTCGTGGGCGGCGTCTTATTATTGGATAACCTAGACGTTATCGATTTTTACTGGCGGTCGGTGTTTAGCATGTGGCCCGTTATCCTCATCATCATCGGCGTGAACCTGTTGGTACCCAAAAAAGGTATCGGCAATGCCATATCCATTGTTGTTACCGTCGCCGCGCTAGCGTTTCTTGCGTTCCGCGGCACATTTCCCCCGCATGGCAATTGGTGGATGTTTGACCATAACGACTGGAAATCGGAAAGACGTATCTCGTCGCCCAGTAGAGAAGCCGGGGAACTATCGAATGGTGTATTTACCCATGCCTATGACAATTCCATTACCACCGCAAACCTCCACATCAAAGGGGGGGCAGTCGAATACGAAATCAAAGGGTTGACAGATGAGCTGTTCCATGCGGAAGCAACGAGCACCATCGGTGGGCACCAATTGGAAACGACAACCAATGGCTCCAATGCCGACCTGACATTCAGCATGCGCGACACCAAAAAAGGCGACTGGAATATGCGCGACGGGGAAAACCGGGCCGAAATCCGTTTGAATCGTAATCCCGAGTGGCGTATCTCACTCGATATGGGAGCCGGCGCGGCAGAGTTTGACCTCACCCCTTATAAAGTGGCGAGCCTCAGTTTCAATGGCGGCGCGGCATCGTTCGAAGCGAAATTAGGCACGCCACTGGAAGAAACCATCATAACGGCCGAGTCGGGCGTAGCCAGTGTGGAAATAGAGATACCCCGCGCTGCTGCATGCAAAATCATCATCAAATCGGGACTGTCGTCCAAGGATTTCCCCGGTTTCACCAAGCAAGCCGACGGTTCCTATACCACAGAAGGTTATGAGGGTGCAAGCAACCGGTTCCTCATTAACCTGAAAGGTGGATTGAGCTCGTTTGCCGTGAAGCGTTATGACTAAGGGCACACTTCCCGACCGGTTCGATGTGGTTATCGGCGGAAAGCCCCAAGGGCCCTTTTCCCTGGATGAATTACGCCGCATGGACCTCAGTCCGACAGACTTCGTTAAACCATCGGGGTATCCCGAATTTAAAGAAGTACGGGAATTTGCCGAACTAAGTGGCTTACTAAATATCGCGTATCAGACCACACGCCCCCAGTATTTCGCCACATTGGATGTACGCTTGCTTGCAACGGCAATTGACTATTTCATCGCGGGCTGTGTATATGCAGCACTAGCCGCCATCTACCTTGCGGGCACGTCAAATGCGAAAGAGAGCATCCCGGCCTTGCTTATCGGACTGGCCATCGTACCCGTGACGAAATTCATCTTAAGCACGGCCATGGAAGGGTCGAAAAAGCAAGCCTCGATCGGCAAGATGCTTATCGGCATAAAGGTCACCGACGAGCAGGGTAGGCCCATTGGCTATGGAAAGGCCTTAGGGCGGAATGCAGCCAAATTAGTTGGTATAGCAACCTTGGGTATCGGGTTCCTCACCGGCTTCTTCGACCGGCGCCAGCAATGCCTCCACGACAAGATTGCGGGAACACTTGTTATCAAGGATCGGTTGATTTGATCACCCATTATCCCTAACTTTGTGGCACGCATGGATACGAAAACCGGAAACACGCTCCCCGGGGGCTACTGTAACTCACTAACGGAATACGCTAGGTGGCGAACCCGTGAAGTTTCTATAGGTGATATACCGATGGGTGGCGACAATCCGATACGCATCCAGAGCATGACTACCGTAGACACCATGGACACCATCGGATCGGTGGAACAGACCATCCGGATGGTGGAGGCTGGCTGCGAATATGTACGCATAACTGCTCCCAGCATCAAGGAAGCTAATAACCTAGCCGAAATAAAGAAAGAGTTGCGCAAACGCGGCTACCATGTACCGCTTGTTGCCGATATCCACTTTACCCCCAATGCCGCCGAGATAGCCGCCCGGATCGTTGAAAAAGTACGTATCAATCCTGGAAATTATGCCGATAAGAAGAAGTTCGACCAGCTGAATTATACAGCGTCGGCCTATCAGTCCGAGTTGGAACGTATTTATACGAAGTTTGCCCCGCTAGTGAAAATATGCAAGGAATACGGCACGGCCATGCGGATTGGCACAAACCACGGTTCGCTTTCGGACCGCATCATGAGCCACTACGGCGACACACCGGAGGGAATGGTCGAGTCAGCCATGGAGTTCATCCGAATTTGTGAAGACCTCGATTACCATCGTATTGTGGTCTCGATGAAGTCGAGCAACCCACAAGTGATGGTACGCGCATACCGCCTACTGGTGGAGACGATGGTGTCCGAAGGGATGAACTACCCGCTACACCTTGGCGTTACCGAAGCCGGCGATGGTGAAGATGGCCGCATCAAATCGGCCGTAGGCATCGGGACACTGCTGGAAGATGGTTTGGGCGATACAGTGCGGGTGTCCCTTACGGAAGAGCCTGAACTTGAAGCGCCGGTGGCCATAGCCCTCGTAAATCGATATAAATCGCGACAGAAGGAATATAAAGGGAACGCCCCCGCATGCAAACCGACTGCCTATGTATCCAATGAAGTGAATGTATTTATCGGCGGTACCCAAGTGCCGCGGGTCGTGGTGGATATCTCGGGGAAAAATCTGAAAGACCCACACACCCTCACCGACGTGGGGTATAAATATGATCCTTGGCTCGACAAATACCACATGGGCGAACAGTCGGTGGATTTCGTCTATCTTGGCAGCACACTTCCCTCCTTCGCCATGCCGGGCAATCTGAAGCAATTGTATGATTACCCAACCTGGCGGAATATCCAAGACAAGTCCAACATCCACCCGTTGTTTTCACTAAGCCAGTTTCTGGAAGCAACCGAAAGGGATGCCCACCTAAATTTGGTGAGGATACGGTATGCCGATATAGGAACGCCTGCATTTGAGGCATTGCCGTTGGACAAGACCATTATTTTCGTGGTAGAAACCGATGTATCACATGGGATGGCCGACCAGCGGCAATTTTTTGGTGCACTTTCCGAGCTGGGTCTCGACAATCCGGTCATTATCCGACGACATTACCCCGCCGCAGATTTTACGGGTCTCCTGGGCGACTTGACGGATCCGGAAGAACCGTTGTCAAAACTGCAAGTATACGCGGCCACCGACATGGGTGCCCTACTGGTAGACGGCATGGGCAGCGGGATATGGATAGACTCACCTGCCACTCCCGTCGATAAACTGGTATCGGCATCATTTGCCATCCTGCAAGCAACCCGTTCGCGCATTTCCAAAACGGAATATATTTGCTGCCCCAGCTGTGGCCGCACACTGTTTGACTTGCAGGAGACCACCCAAATGATACGGAGCAGGACCAACCATCTCAAAGGGCTTAAGATTGGGATTATGGGGTGTATTGTGAACGGCCCGGGCGAAATGGCTGACGCCGACTATGGTTACGTGGGTGCGGGTCCGGGGAAAATCACCCTCTACCGCGGCAAGGAGGTGGTTAAACGCAATGTGGGTACCACCGATGCGTTAGACGAACTTATTGAAATCATTAAGGGAGATGGCCGGTGGATTGACCCGGAATAACGAAAAACCACCCATAACGAGTTAAAGCACGGAAATTCGCTTCACGACGGTCTCCGTACCCGCCGATACGCGGATAAAATAAAATCCATTCGTGAGTTTATTGTTGGTTTCAAACACATGGCTTTGGGGGCCAGCGTCCAGTTCCTGGTTAAGAAGCGTCATCACCTCGTTACCCAGCGCATCCATTACTTTGATGGAAACCGTGCTTTGCTTGTCTAATCGATAAGAAAGGCTGATTTGATCCACAATGGGATTGGGGAAAACCTTTACGCTGCTCAACAGCTTATCGTTGACAACGTTGTTTGCTTTGAATGGGAAGAAACTCTTGAATGATGAAAAGAATGACCGTTGGGTACGTTTCTCGACAGAAGGAGAAGCCAATTGCGTTACTTTAGCGTCAGTACCCTTCGCCACACGACTCGTATCTATCGCAACCGCTCGTTCCTGGGCAGCATCCGCGCTCCCCACGAGAATCATCGTGCTTAACGTCAATACCGAAATAGTGCGGTGTAAAAACTTTCTCATAGGGTCTCAATCATTCGATTTACGGTGTCATGCTTTGGTTCCAATTTAAGTTCTCTAAATCACAATCCATGCCCTTACCTCATACAAAGATAGGTCATCGTGCCCGATGCACCTAGACAAATATAGGCTTTTTTCTTAATTTAACAATTTTTAACACGATATTACGTTATATCCCCTCGGCAGGCACGTCATTAAGTTTGGAATGCCGATAACCATAGCCGAAATAAACCACCAAGCCAATGGCTAACCATACAAGGAAAATAAACCAATTGCTAGCTCCCAACTGTGACATGAGGTAAAGGTTTACCAAAATACCTGCCACCGGCAAGAGCGAAAACCGATGGCGATAGCCCATCACGCAAAGGACCACCCATACCAACCAAAAGATAATGATGAGCAGTTTATGCTCAAAGATTTCGGCAACGGACATGTTGCGCCATTCGGCAATGGTATCCTGTCCGAAATGATAAACACCGTAGACGGCGACCAACAGCGCCGCAGTGATAAGGTAGCGCCCGTTGATATAAGGCACCTTAAATTTAGATTGCTTGGAGATGCCCGAATAGTCCATATACAGCACACCGGAACAAACCAGTATAAATGCGAAAAACGTACCGACGCTGGTAAGGTCGACAAAGAAATCCATCTTGAAAAACAACGCCGGTAGGGCTACCATAAAGCCCGTCACCACCGTGGCGAACGATGGTGTCCTGTATTTGGGATGGATGGTTGCAAACCGCTTCCAAAGCAACCCGTCGCGGCTCATCGTCATCCATATGCGCGGCTGGGCAAGCTGGAAGACCAAGAGCGCACTTGTAATGGCTACCACCGACGTTACCGACACGATCCCCGCCATATAATCTACGCCCACATACTCGAAAACAAACGATAGCGGGTCTTTTACGTTCAGTTCGGTATAGTTAACCATCCCTGTCAGTACCAGCGTGATCAAAATGTACAGTACCGCGCAGATCAGTAGGCATAATATCATCGCCCTCGGCAAATCGCGCTGTGGGTTACGGCATTCTTCCGCTGTGGTGGAAACGGAATCGAAGCCAATAAAGGCAAAAAACACAGCGGCCACGCCGCTAAGCACACCCTCTACCCCATTGGGTGCGAACGGCACCCAGTTTTCGGGCTTCACGAAGAAAGCGCCGCCAAAAATAACGAACAGGATCACGCCGATCTTAATCGCCACCATGACATTGCTTGCCGTCCGCGATTCCTTGATACCGACATAAACCAGCCAAGTGACCAAAAAAGTAATCAATCCGGCTGGTAGATCAAATATGATGGGGATGTCACCCAGCCGAGGGGCTTGCTCGTATGCCATCGCAGCCGTCGTGTCGGCCGCCGAAAGCGCCGCCGCCCCCTGTTCCTGCAACCGCGCGTAAGCTTCCGACGCGTAAGCGGGAGCCATGGTCATCCATCCAGGAAGGTGGATACCGAACCCACCGAGCATGCTGACAAAATATTGCGACCACGAGATGGCCACCACCATATTAGATACGGCATACTCGAGGATAAGTGCCCAACCGATAATCCAGGCAAACAATTCACCGAAAGCCACGTAGGCGTACGTATAGGCACTTCCGGAAACCGGTACCGTACTGGCAAACTGGGCGTAAGAAAGCGCCGTAAACACACACGCAATCGCCACGAAAACAAATAGTAAAGACACGGCCGGACCGCCATTGAAGCTGGCTAAACCGATGGTGCTGAATATGCCCGCACCAACGATCGCTGCCACGCCAAGCGACACCAAGTCACGCACGCCCAATACCTTCGCCAAACCGCCTGTTTTGGCTGATGCGCTGAGGATCTGTTCTACGGTTTTTTTGCGAAAAAGTTTGTGTGCCATACCGCTAATTGTTGGTTTAGATTGACTACCAACGGTTCAAACATAAAAAAAATATTCTATCGCATCCATGTCGGCGATATTATTTTGCGCATAAATCGATTCGATACTAGGGGAGATGTGCTTCTAGATCGTCAAAAATAGCACGGAAAACGGAATCCAATTCGGCCGCATACTGCGCAAATATAGCCGTCATGCGCTCTTGTTGGCAAACAGACAATTGAACTTCCCAAAGCCGGCGGCAGATATTGATGACCGCATAGGTAATCTGATCAAAATGCCGATAGTTCCCGATATACTGTGCCCGCATGAAGCTGTTGAAATAGGTAAAGAAAAATGCGGTATCCTCCACGTTGCACAACCGCAGGAAGCGTGCTACCATATCCCGGTCGACCGCTGCCAGGCATTCGTAAAAATCCGACTCATGTACCGCTCGGTGCTGGAGAAGCAGATGGTCAAGCAACAGCTCCAAGGCAATGTGCGACAGGAATGAAGGCCTGATAGGTGTGTCTGCAACCGTGGGGGCCAATAACGACTTCAACTCATGGGTATGGGTATAGAAAAAGGGGGCGTTATGGAAATAGCGGTCGGCCTCTACATGACGGACCCAGCCCCGATAAATAGCTGAAAGCTTTGGATTACCATCAAAACGGTTTTCGTATTTATGTGGCAACACGTTTATATCCTTGTCCGCATTCTTAATCAAATCAGGAAGCACGCATCCGAGCACCAACTCCGGATTGCGACTATATCGTTCGAAATAATAATGTGAGAGGAAATTCATGCGGCCCACTTTATGTCACATTCAACACTTATTGCGCCAAGGTAACTAATTTACCTGAAAATTTACGGCGCATTCTGCTATCTTTGCCGTCATATTGATGACAGCACTGAATAGTTAAGATAGCAATGGGTTTCGTTGAAGAATTACGTTGGCGGGGTATGCTGCATGATATCATCCCCGGGACTGAAGAACAATTACTCAAAGAAAAAACAGCAGGATATATCGGTTTCGACCCCACAGGCGACTCCTTGCATGTGGGTCACCTGACCCAATTGATGACACTTATCCATTTCCAACGGGCGGGCCATCGGCCGGTAGCCCTGGTTGGGGGAGCGACGGGTATGGTGGGCGATCCGTCGGGGAAATCGGCAGAACGCAACCTGTTGGATGAAGAAACGTTGGCTCACAATGTAGCTTGCCTGAAAAAACAATTGGCCAAATTCCTGGACTTCTCCGAAGGGGACCAAGGTGCCACGATGGTTAATAATTACGATTGGTTCAAGGGGTTTGGTTTCCTGGATTTTATCCGTGAGGTCGGCAAGCACATCACGGTAAACTACATGATGGCCAAAGATTCGGTAAAGAAACGGCTTGAAGGCGAAAATGGCCTGTCGTTTACGGAATTCTCGTACCAATTGATACAAGGTTATGATTTCTTCTACCTATGGAAAAACCATGGTTGTGCCCTCCAAATGGGTGGGTCCGACCAATGGGGCAACATCGTCACGGGTACGGAGCTTATCCGCCGGAAAGAAAGTGGTACAGCGTACGGGCTTACCACACAACTCATCAAGAAAGCGGATGGCAACAAATTTGGGAAAACAGAAAGTGGGGCGGTATGGCTAGATCCCGAAAAGACCTCACCATACAAGTATTATCAGTTTTGGCTTAATGCCAGTGATGAAGACGCTAAAAACTGGATAAAAATTTTTACGCTGAAGTCTAAGGCAGAAATAGACGCGCTTATCGCAGAACACGATTCGGCCCCACACTTACGAACAGTCCAAAAAGCATTAGCCAAAGACATCACCATCCGTACCCATTCCGTATCGGATTATGAAACTGCGTTAAAGACGTCCGATTTCCTGTTTGGCAATGGCTCGCTCGAATTCCTGGAAGGCCTATCGCATACCACGGTACAGGATGTATTTGATGGTGTGCCGCAGTTCCATGTCTCCAGAGGGTCATTGGACGAAGGCATACCCATTTTGGATTTATTATCCGTTGACAGCACCGTTTTCCCCTCAAAGGGTGAGGCACGCAAAATGATACAGGGTGGTGGTGTATCCATCAACAAATGCAAGATCAATGATATTGCACAAGTGTTCCATACAGACGATCTGGTAAACGATAGGTACTTGATTGTGCAACGGGGGAAGAAAAATTATTTTCTATTGATTGCAGAATAAGCCCCTTCGGGCTACGAGGTTAAAATCGTTGGGCTAATGGGTAAGGACACCGTGGCCGAAATCTAATGCAGCATCGCCGTTGTTTTCAATTAAACCGCGCACCCACACTGTGTAAATCAATCCGGCCTGGGGTTCAAAGCCGAACGTATGTAACACGTCTTCGCTATTGTGCCTGATAAAATTGACCGTGTAAGCAATCCCGCTATCGACAATAGCGAAATCGGTAACGTCCTTGAACACCTTGTTATCGACACGCAATGGATCATCCCCGGTTCCGGCGTTGACCTCGAAATCCAATGCCGGAGCATCTGGACTTAAGTGAATGAAACGGATCTTCGCTTTTCCCGATGCCGGACTTCTAAGGTCATCTTCTGTATATAGCACCTCTATATCATCGTACCCCACCACATAGAGCGAATAAAACCTGCCCGGAATAAAGTTCACCGTTTCCTGGACAAGCGGCATCGCGTTGGGGTAATCTACAGGGTCAACGATACTCACCACCCTGTTGTTTGGCCAGGCATTTTTATAAGGGAGGGTATCCGTATAGGCGAATACCTCGTCCTGCCCTTCGCTATCGTCGAAATTAAGCTGGTTCCTATCCAGAAAAACATCCAATTGGACCGAGCCGGGCACGGCATTCAATGCCCGTACCGCCGAAACCTGGTATACTTGGTTATCGTCTTTAAGGCAGCCGCCCCATAGCGCCCCTGTGGCGATTGCCATCATGGCCAGAAGCCACCTGCCTATCCGTGCTTTTCCAAATTGCCTCATTTAATTCAAATCTTTTCAATGAATCCCTTCGACCAGCGTTTCTAGAACGCCTCTCGAAAAAATAACGAGCCAACCGGCCTAGGTGCTACACGGGCGTAAAAAAATCGGAATGCGTATAGCTGCTGTTCGGCTGCCATGACGCAACGCGCGTTACGGTCGATAATCGGCAAAAAATACGTAAGTTTGTCTCCAACAAAACGTGTGTTTTAGATGTCTGGAAAAGCGAATTCATTCAAAAAAAATGTTCGAAACGACACGGAGGGCCAATCTACCCGCCGGAAAAAACGTGTATCGAAATCGCCAAGCACGAGGTCTATCGGCGTTTTTGGCAGCAAAGCCATAAAAATATTAGGGTTATTTTTACTTATCCTCTCGGTATATTGCCTTATCGCATTCATATCTTATTTATTCACCTGGAAGGAAGATCAAAGCTACGTCTCGGCAGCGAACGGTGGCTGGGACACGCTGTTCAAAACCCGTGAGGAACTGGCCCTAGCCGGCATAGAAAACCCTGTTGTGCAGAACTGGATGGGTAAAGTGGGGGCACTCCTAGCGCACCAGTTTATTTACAAGTGGTTTGGCGTGGCTTCATTCCTATTCATTGGCATATTATTCGTTATCGGCTACCGACTATTGTTCAAGGTGAGAATCATTTCTACATGGAAAGTATTGGTATATGCTTTACTTTCATTGATTTTCGTTTCCATTACCCTCGGCTTTGTCCATGGCTTCGTCAGCGAATACCCACATTTTCTAGAGGGTGAATTTGGCTTTTGGTCCAATAAACTGCTCGCGGCGCAAATTGGCACCGCGGGGGTTGCCGGCTTACTGATTTTCACCATTTTCACGGTACTTATCATTCTATTTAACTTTGATTTCAAATGGGCCTCGCGCCGTGGTAGTACGCACGTGCAGCCAGACGGCCCAACCGTCGACACAAATTCCTTGCGGAATGAAGAACGTTATACACGGGAATCGGAATACCGGGTAGACCCCGTCGAATTCAGTCTCAATCGCGCTAGGGAGGCTGAACAGCAGAACGAGCGGTTACAACAAAACGTCAGTACGCCAAAACCGCAGCCAGCCGAAGATGAACCGACCCCCGATTTCACGGTGGAAGAACCATTGGAAAAACCGGAAGCCAAAAATGAACTGAAAACGCCGGCTCTGACGGTGGCCGCCATTAAAGAAGAAAAGCCCAGCACGGCTGACGAACTGGTCGAAAAGGTGGGGCAATACGACCCCAAACTCGATCTATCAGGCTACCAATACCCCACCCTCGACTTACTCCGCGACTACGGGTCGGGTAAGATTACGGTAAACAATAATGAACTCGAAGCTAATAAGGATAAGATTGTAGACACATTAGGCAACTACAACATCGAAATATCAAAAATCAAAGCGACCATTGGCCCCACGGTCACGCTATATGAAATCATCCCGAAACCTGGTGTGCGTATTTCCAAGATAAAGAATCTTGAAGATGATATTGCCCTAAGTTTGGCAGCGTTGGGAATCCGCATCATTGCTCCTATGCCCGGCAAGGGAACAATAGGCATCGAAGTACCCAATAGCCACCCGGAAATGGTATCCATGCGATCCGTATTGGCCACAGAGAAATTCCAACATACGGATATGGACCTCCCCATCGCCCTGGGCCGCACCATATCAAATGAGGTATATATTGCCGACCTCACGAAAATGCCCCACTTGCTCGTGGCCGGCGCCACCGGCCAAGGGAAGTCGGTCGGTATCAATGCCATTCTCACTTCATTGCTCTATAAGAAGCACCCGGCGGAACTTAAATTCGTGCTGGTCGACCCGAAAAAAGTAGAGCTTTCCTTGTTCAGGAAAATAGAACGCCATTTCCTTGCGAAGCTACCCGGTGAGGAAGATGCCATCATTACCGATACCAAAAAAGTAATCAACACGCTCAATTCGCTGTGCATTGAAATGGACTCCCGGTACGATTTGCTAAAAAACGGGCAGGTAAGGAACTTGAAGGAATACAATAAGAAATTTGTAAATCGGCGACTTAACCCCGAAGAGGGGCACCGATTCTTGCCTTTTATCGTATTGATTGTCGACGAATTTGCAGACCTGATGATGACAGCTGGCAAGGAAGTGGAAACGCCCATAGCAAGGCTGGCGCAATTGGCGCGGGCCGTAGGTATACACTTGGTCATTGCCACGCAACGCCCCTCCGTAAACATCATCACCGGTACCATAAAAGCCAACTTCCCAGCGCGCTTGGCCTTCCGTGTGCTTTCAAAAGTTGATTCGCGCACCATCCTCGATTCGGGGGGGGCAGACCAGCTCATTGGGCGGGGTGACATGCTGCTTTCGACCGGAAGCGACCTGACACGGATACAATGTGCTTTTGTGGACACACCCGAAGTGGAGGAAATATCAGACTTCATTGGCAATCAACGCGGTTATCCTTCTGCCTTCCTCCTACCCGAGTATGTGGGTGAAGATGGTGAGAGCGGTATAGAGGACTTTGATATGGCCGATCGTGATGCCATGTTCGAAGAGGCAGCCCGTCTGGTGGTGCTCCATCAGCAAGGGTCTACCTCACTTATTCAGCGTAAACTCAAGCTGGGCTATAACCGCGCCGGCCGGATCATCGATCAATTGGAGGCTGCTGGCATTGTTGGACCGTTTGAGGGAAGTAAGGCTCGGGAAGTGCTATTCCCCGATGAATATTCATTGGAACAGTTTTTGGATGGATTGAAGAAAGAAGGTTAGTATAAATTGTTTTCGAATGAAAAAGCCCATTTATATAGCCGCCACGTTGGCGGTTCTCATCATAAGCGCGGCACTGCCGGGGCACACACAAACCGATGCAGCCGCAAAATCCCTGCTCGACAAGGTGAGCAAAACCTACGAAGCGTATAAAACCATCCAAGCGGATTTCTCGCTCACCATTAAACAGCCACAGCAAGCACCGCATGCGGAAACGGGGAAGATTGCAATGGATAAATCAGCGGGCAAATATTACATCACCACCGGCAATCAAGACATCATCAGTGATGGAAAAACACAATGGATGGTACTTAAGGATGTTGGGGAAGTTCAGGTTACCGAGGTATCCCCTACTTCCGATGCGGTTTCACCGACCAATATCTTTTCTTTTTATAAAGAAGGATATAAATATGTATCGGCTGCCGACGAGCGCACCGGCAGCAGGCAACTCGCCGTTGTTGAGCTGACACCCGAAGATGCCAACGCACCTTATTTCAAAATCAAACTGCGAGTAGACGAACGCACCTACCAAATCCATGATGTAACCGTGTTTGACAAAGGTGGCAATCAGTTCGTGTATACGTTGAAGAATACCAAAGCCAACCCACAGCTCGCAGATAACCGCTTTGTTTTCAAACAAACGGATTATCCCGATATGGAAATCGTGGATCTTCGATAACTTCCGTGGGAAACGCCTTAGAGTTTGTTTTTTGGGGAATCCTGGGAGGAGGCGTCTGCCAAACGCACCCCGCTGCGGCGATAACCGTGAAGATTCGGATGCTCGATAATTTCCTTCACGGAGATGAGCTTATAGACGTAACTTCCCGTTTCCTTGTTCAGTTTTAACCGGAAGTAGTTGTCTTCCCGTTGCCTTTTGATAGCCCGTAGAAGGTTACCTTCGCCGATATTGAATGCAGCGGCTACCAGGGTCCAACTGTTAAATTCTCGGTACAATGCCTTGAGGTATTTCGCGGCCGCTACCGTCGATTTTTCAATATTCTGCCGTTCGTCGATGGCACTATCCACGCGCAGTCCAAACGACCTGGCCGTAGCAGGCATAAACTGCCAATAGCCAGAGGCACCACGATGCGATGTCGTACCACTGGTGAAACCACTTTCGACCAATGGCACATATTTGAAATCTTCTGGAACACCATAAGCACGCAGGATAGCGGCTACCCGGGGCAATGCATGCACCGCTTTGCGATGTAATCCGTGGGATCGGCGCTTAGCGTATGAATATTCGCGGAGGTAACGCATCATCTTCTCTTCTATACGCTGATCGCCCAAAGGCACGTTTTCGTCGGCAAAAGACAGCGATGCGAAATAAGGCGTGTTTCGGATGGCACTGATATCTGCCGCATCCACTATTCGATGCGATAACGAATAATCAGACCATGCTTCTGTGTGCCGCTCGTCGGCCGATGCTTCATAAGTGTACAGCTTGGAGAGCGACACCACTACTAAAACCGCACCGAAACAGAGCAGTTGTTTTTTTATCATTCAAACCCTTTTCTGCAATTTAACGGTCATTAAACGACACGATAAGTTGCTTGATCCAAAAAGCTGGCGACAAAAGTAAAAATTATCAAGTTAATATACAAACAGTTATAAAATAATCTGTTGTAATTTAACAGAATTTAACGTATCTTTTCCAGTTCTTTATCCGTAAAATTGTGTCGTACGTCGTTTAACCCGTATTTTTTGACTACTTTTGCAGCTTACATTTTTTACGGTAAAAATCATGCCATTTAGTAACAAAAGGAACAGTCGTGATGACAACTCCAATCGCCGGCGCAAGTCAACCTCCGACTACTCACAAGCGAAAGGCCGCAAGTTCCGTAGCCCTGACGCTTCAGGTAACGAGAAAAGAGGAAGCAATACCGGCGCCGGGAAGCCTGGCGAACGGTGGAAGGATGCCGGTGCGGGCAGCGGTCGCGACAACCCCCATAAACGTGAAGGACAGCGACCGTCTTATAAATCGGGGCAACATACGTATGGCAGCAAGCCGTATGATCCTTCCAAGAAGCGGCGCGAGCGGACAGACGTTCGCACAAAGCAATACACCGGTACCGAGCCCAAAGACGATGGCCTCATACGGCTCAACCGATACATAGCCAATGCGGGCATTTGCTCCAGGCGGAAGGCCGATGAATTAATAGAAGCGGGTGTGATAACGGTAAATGGCCAAGTCGTTACCGAACTGGGTAGTAAAGTAGACCCTGCGAAAGACGAAGTACGGTACAATGGCGAACGCCTGCGCAGGGAGAAAATGGTTTATGTGCTATTGAACAAACCCAAAGACTACATCACCACAACAGACGATCCGCAGGAAAGACGTACCGTGATGCAGTTGGTGGCTAAAGCCACCCGCGAGCGGATTTATCCGGTGGGTAGGCTCGACCGCAATACCACCGGCTTACTTTTGCTGACCAATGATGGCAATTTGGCAGAGAAGCTTTCCCATCCACGTAATAACATTGCTAAGATATATAACGTGGAGTTAGATAAAAACCTGACCCAGGGCGACCTGAATAAAATTGGATTCGGTTTGGAACTGGAAGATGGTTTCGTAAAACCCGATGCTGTTAGCTACGTACAGGGTGGTAGCAAGCGTGAAGTGGGCATTCAGATCCATAGCGGCAAAAACAGGATCGTTAGGCGCATTTTCGAACATCTTGGCTATGATGTTATCCGACTGGACCGGGTAGTTTACGCAAACCTTACCAAGAAGGATTTACCCCGTGGGCGGTGGCGCTACCTCGAGGAAAAGGAGATCATCCAACTCAAACACTTTATTAAGTGATTCTAGATTGACGATTGTTTTTAACTACGACTTTTAATTTACGACAAACGACGAACATCATGACAGACCCCAAATCCTTAACGTCCGTAGCAGCTTTCCATAAGACATTCAAGCACCCGGTACTCCCTGAGCCGACTATCCCAGATGAAAAACGTTGTCAATTGCGGGTGGCCTTACTTGCTGAAGAGCTGAACGAACTAGAGGAGGCGATCGCGGCTCGAGACCTCACAGAGGTGGCCGACGCATTATGCGATCTGCAATACGTATTATCGGGGGCTGTACTGGAATTTGGATTGGCCGACAAGTTCGGTGAGTTGTTTGACGAAGTGCAGCGGTCGAACATGAGCAAAGCCTGCAAAACAATACAGGAAGCCGAAGAGACCGTCGCACATTACCAAAATAAAGGAGTATCTTGTTTTTATGAAGAAGCGGATGGCCATTACCTCGTTTACCGAACGGAAGACCGGAAAACGCTTAAATCAATCTACTATTCCCCAGCCGATCTGAACGGGATATTGGGTTCGTAATTACTACCTTGGTAAGCTGCGCGGCGCTCCAACTCTTTGTCGATATAGGTCTGGATGGCTGATTTGCCTTTCCCCCAATTCGGGGCGATCAAAAGTTCTTGGTCCGCTAGGCCAAATAGCCGCTGCACAACGACATCGGGACGCAGCAAAGGGATGAACTCACAGAGAAAATCGGTGTATTCTTCCAAGCTGAATACGTGGAATGGTTCGCGCTTGTAATGCACGCCCATAATGGATCCTTCCACAATATGGAGGTGGTGGAGTTTCACGAATTTAATCTGTGGAAATCGATTGATTTCGTCGGCATACCGCAGCATCATCTCGCGGCTTTCCCAAGGAAATCCAAAAATGGTATGCACACATATATCCAACGGACTCCTTTTTACGAGCTCAAGGGCGGTTTCCAGCTCTTGATGGGTACATCCCCTATTGATTCTATTTAACGTCTCGTCATAAATGGACTCCATGCCCATCTCCAAATCCACGTCATAGCGGTCGGTATAGCTTTCGAGTAAAGCGACCTTTTCGAAATCGATGCAATCCGGTCGTGTGCCTACAGACAAACCGACTACATTTTCGGGCGCAACGCTAAGTGCCTCGTCATACATCGCTTTGAGGTAATGAACAGGAGCATAGGTGTTGGTGTTAGGCTGAAAATAGATAATAAATTTCTCCGCGCCATAACCGTTCACCGCGCGCTGGATACCCTCCTCCACTTGTTCACGGATGGTGGGCAGCTTCCGCGCCGAATCGGGCGTAAACGAATCGACGTTACAATATGTACAGCCACCATACCCTTTACTGCCGTCGCGATTCGGACAAGTGAATTGTCCGTCTACGATAATTTTGAATACCCGCTTGCCTTTGTACTTGGCCCGCAAGTAGGCGCCATAATGATTATAAGGCTTCTGCCCGATATCGAGGAGTGTTCCCATGATGAGTGCAAAGATACGTGATAGATTTTAGATATGAGATATCAGGCCTTAGACCTTAGCACAGCGCGTAAGCATAAAAAAACCGCCGGATATTAGCCCGGCGGTTTTGATGAATTTTATTGATCACAGATCATTGATCGGCTAATCACAGACTAGTCTTCCTCTTTGGAAGCCAGTAATTGATCGTACTCCTCTTGAGACCCTACGATGATCCCCTCGTAGTCGCGTAAGCCCGTCCCTGACGGGATCAAGTGACCGACGATGACGTTCTCTTTCAAGCCGAGGAGATTGTCGCGTTTGCCAGCGATAGAAGCTTCGTTGAGCACCTTGGTCGTCTCCTGGAAAGACGCAGCCGAAATGAATGACTTCGTTCCCAACGATGCCCGGGTAATCCCTTGCAACAAGGGGCTCGACGTGGCAGGTATCGCGTCGCGTACTTCCACCAATTTCAAATCGCGCCGTTTCAATCCGGAATTGACATCCCGCAACTTACGCATGGACACAATTTGCCCCGGCTTCAATTCCTCGGAATCACCTTCATCTACAACCACTTTCTTGTCATAAATTGCGTCATTCTCTTCAACGAAATCCCACCTGTTTACGGCCTCACGTTCCAAGAACCGTGTATCACCCGGATCTGCAATTTCCACTTTCTGCATCATCTGGTGCACGATGGTCTCAAAATGTTTGTCGTTGATTTTTACACCTTGCAGGCGATAGACTTCTTGTATACCGTTAACAAGGTATTCTTGAACCGCCGATGGCCCCTTGATTGCCAAAATATCGGCAGGAGAAATCGATCCGTCCGACAGTGGCATGCCGGCCCTTACAAAGTCGTTATCCTGGACCAGGATATGCTTCGACAGGGGCACCAGGTACTTCTTGATCTGTCCATCACGCGACTCGATTGATATTTCACGGTTACCGCGTTTCACGCCGCCCAATGTTACCACACCATCGATTTCGGTCACCACCGCAGGGTTGGATGGGTTACGGGCTTCAAATAGTTCGGTAACACGTGGCAAACCACCCGTGATATCGCGTGTCTTACCTGTAGAACGCGGAATCTTGGCGAGAATCACCCCTTCTTTTACGGCAACACCGTCATTTACCGAAACGTGTGCTCCCACGGGGATGTTATATGTACGAATAACCGCACCTTTCCCATCCAGGATCTTAATGGCTGGGTTCTTGGTTTTATCGCGCGTGTCGATAATTACCTTTTCACGGTGTCCGGTTTGTTCATCGGATTCCTCACGGAAGGTAACCCCTTCGATAATGGATTCAAACTCTACCTTACCACCGAATTCGGAGATAATCACCGCGTTGTACGGATCCCAAGAACAAACACGTTGCCCCTTTGCCACAGTATCACCAGCGTTCACGTAAAGGAACGAACCGTAGGGGATATTATTAGTCATCAGGACTTTCTTCGATTCGGGATCGATGATCCTGAATTCGCCGGAACGGCCGATAACCACCTGATCGGGACCTTCCTCGCCCACGTGTGGAACCGACCGGATATTTTCCAATTCAACAATACCGTCAAACTTGGCAAATATCTGCGACTCCGCCGCGATGTTAGATGCCGTACCACCCACGTGGAATGTACGGAGCGTAAGCTGGGTCCCGGGCTCACCGATAGACTGGGCAGCAATTACGCCAACAGCCTCGCCTTTCTGTACGCGCTTACCGGTGGCAAGGTTCCGTCCATAACACAAGGAGCAGACACCACGTCGGCTTTCACAGGTCAATACCGAGCGGATTTCCAAACCTTCTACAGAAGAATGCTCGATTCTCGCAGCAACCTCTTCATCGATATCCTGGTCTGCGGCAACCAGCAAGTCGCCTGTGACCGGATCGTGCACATCGTGTAACGATACCCGACCAAGTATACGGTCATATAACGGTTCGATAATATCTTCATTATCTTTCAATGCCGTGGTATAAACCCCTCTCAAGCCGCCGCAGTCTTCATCAACTACAATCATATCCTGAGCCACGTCGTGCAAGCGCCGGGTAAGGTAGCCCGCATCGGCCGTTTTCAACGCCGTATCCGCAAGACCTTTACGTGCACCGTGTGTAGAAATAAAGTATTCAAGTACGGATAGTCCTTCTTTGAAGTTTGAGAGAATCGGGTTTTCGATAATCTCTCCTCCCGATGAACCTGATTTCTGTGGTTTCGCCATCAACCCCCGCATACCGCAAAGCTGGCGGATCTGCTCTTTGGAACCACGGGCACCAGAATCCAGCATCATATACACCGAGTTGAACCCTTGGTTGTCGGTCGACAGGATCTCCATTACGTTGGCCGTCAACCGGTTGTTGATACGGGTCCAGATATCAATGATTTGGTTATACCGTTCGTTGTTGGTGATGAAGCCCATGTTATAGTTATTCATCACCTCTTCAACCTCCTTCGTTGCCTGTTCAATCAGGTCAACTTTTGCATCGGGGATATTCAAATCCTGCAAGTTGAACGAGAGTCCACCTTTGAACGCCATTTGGAAACCAAGTTCCTTGATGTCGTCCAGGAACTTCGCCGCGCGTGCCATACCGGTGATTTTCACCACCTTACCAATCGTATCACGGAGTGACTTTTTGGTCAACAGTTCATTCACATAACCGATTTCCTCCGGAACGACCTGGTTGAACAACACACGCCCAACGGTTGTTTCGATGACGCGCTCCTCGATATTACCGTCGGCACCCTTTACCTTGGTCTTGACCTTGATAAAAGCATGCAAATCGATTTGCTTTTCGTTATGCGCAATAATCACTTCCTCTGCCGAATAGAAGGTCATCCCTTCCCCTTTGATTACGCGGGTTTCATCTGTTTTACGACCCTTGGTCATGTAATAAAGCCCCAATACCATGTCTTGCGACGGAACCGTAATCGGCGTACCGTTCGCTGGATTGAGAATGTTGTGTGATGCAAGCATCAATATCTGCGCTTCCAGTATGGCCGCATTACCCAATGGCAAGTGCACCGCCATCTGGTCACCGTCAAAGTCGGCGTTGAATGCCGTACATACCAAGGGGTGTAGTTGAATGGCTTTCCCTTCCACCAATGTCGGCTGGAAAGCTTGGATACCCAAACGGTGCAGTGTCGGTGCCCGGTTAAGTAGTACAGGGTGTCCTTTCAATACATTTTCAAGAATATCCCAAACTACGGGATCCTTCCTGTCTACAATCTTTTTCGCCGACTTTACCGTTTTCACGATACCCCGCTCAATCATCTTGCGGATAACGAACGGTTTGTATAATTCGGCAGCCATGTCTTTAGGCAGACCGCACTCGTGCAATTTCAAGTTGGGTCCAACCACAATGACCGAACGTGCGGAATAATCCACGCGCTTACCCAACAAGTTTTGGCGGAAGCGGCCCTGTTTTCCTTTAAGGATGTCGGAAAGCGACTTCAATGCCCGGTTTCCTTCTGTCTTCACGGCATTCACTTTCCGTGAGTTGTCGAACAGGGAATCCACTGCTTCTTGCAGCATCCGCTTCTCGTTACGGAGAATCACTTCCGGCGCCTTGATTTCCATCAAGCGCTTTAACCGGTTATTACGGATGATGACCCGGCGGTATAGATCATTGAGATCGGAAGTCGCAAAACGGCCACCTTCCAAAGGCACTAATGGGCGCAGCTCGGGCGGAATAATGGGTACGATTTTAACGATCATCCACTCCGGCCGGTTTTCTATCCGGTCGCGCGAACCGCGGAATGCTTCAACCACTTGCAGACGCTTCAACGCTTCGTTTTTACGCTGTTGCGATGTTTCATTGGCCGCTTGATGACGCAAATCATACGAGAGCTGATCGAGGTTAAGGCGTTTCAACAGTTCCTCGAGGGCCTCAGCACCCATTTTAGCGATGAACTTCTGTGGATCGGTGTCGTCCAAGAACTGGTTTTCTTTCGGCAAGGTATCCAGAATATCCAAGTATTCCTCTTCCGTGAGGAAATCCATATACTGGATGCCATCCTCTTCCTTTACCCCCGACTGGATAACCACGTACCGCTCGTAGTAAATAATCATATCGAGCTTCTTCGTGGGCAGTCCCAGCAAGTAACCAATCTTATTGGGCAAGGAGCGGAAATACCAGATATGGGCCACGGGCACAACCAAACTGATATGGCCCATACGCTCGCGGCGCACTTTCTTTTCGGTCACTTCCACACCACAGCGGTCGCAAACGATTCCCTTGTACCGGATACGCTTATACTTACCGCAATGGCATTCATAATCCTTTACCGGCCCAAAAATACGTTCGCAAAACAAACCATCACGTTCGGGCTTATACGTCCGGTAATTGATTGTTTCCGGTTTAACCACCTCACCGCTTGATCGCTCGAGGATGGTCTCGGGCGACGACAAGCTGATCGTAATGGAGGTGAAGTTACTTTTTATCTTATTATCCTTTTTGTAAGACATACTTTCGTTTCTAAAGTTAACGCGCTATGCTTGATTAATCCAGCGTGATATCCAAACCTAAACCTCTCAATTCGTGTACGAGTACGTTGAACGACTCCGGCACGGACGGGGTTGGTAGGTTGTTGCCTTTGACGATGGCTTCATACGTCTTAGCCCGGCCCACCACATCGTCGGATTTGACGGTTAGGATTTCCTGGAGGATATTGGATGCACCGAATGCTTCCAGTGCCCATACTTCCATTTCGCCGAAACGCTGTCCGCCAAACTGGGCTTTACCACCCAACGGTTGCTGCGTAATGAGCGAGTATGGACCGATCGAACGTGCGTGCATCTTATCGTCCACCATGTGTCCCAGTTTCAACATATAGATGATACCTACCGTTGTCGGTTGGTCAAAGCGCTCTCCGGTTAACCCATTGTAGAGGTAAGTCCGTCCGGATTCGGGAAGTTCGGCCTTTTTCACCCATTCTTCTACCTCTTCGGTAGAGGCTCCGTCAAAGATCGGTGTTGCAAATTTGACACCCAGCTTCTTGCCAGCCCAGCCCAATACGGTCTCGTAAATCTGGCCGAGGTTCATCCGTGAAGGTACCCCCAACGGATTCAAGACGATATCAACCGGTGTACCATCCTCGAGGAACGGCATGTCCTCATCGCGCACAATCCGTGCAACGATACCCTTGTTTCCGTGACGGCCGGCCATCTTATCACCCACCTTGAGCTTACGCTTCTTAGCAATGAATACCTTGGCCATCTGCACGATGCCCGAAGGCAGCTCATCGCCGACGCTGATCGCAAACTTATCACGCTTGTAAGCACCCAATTCCTCATTCAACTTGATGTTGTAGAAATGGAGCGTTTGCTTGATCAGTTCATTCTTGTCCTCATCGGTGGTCCATCCTGTCGGATTGATATTTGCGTACTCGAGCTCGGTAAGGATACGTTGTGTAAACTTCGATCCCTTGGGCACCAACAGTTCCTTATAAACGTTGTAGACGCCCTGTGAGGTCTTACCGTTCACAATGGTAAACAGTTTTTCTATCAACTTATCCTTCAGTACCTTCAACGCCTTCGTATGTTGCGTATCCAGTTGGTCGAGTGCTTTTTTCTCTTCTTCCTTAGCCACTTTCTTCGCACGGGAGAACAACTTGGTATCAATGACCACACCATTAATGGATGGTGGGGTTTTCAAGGATGCGTCTTTCACATCACCCGCCTTGTCGCCAAAAATGGCACGGAGCAACTTCTCTTCGGGAGATGGATCGGATTCGCCCTTTGGCGTGATCTTACCGATAAGAATATCACCGTCGCGCACTTCAGCACCCACACGGATAATACCGTTCTCATCCAGATCCTTTGTCGCTTCCTCAGAAACGTTCGGGATATCCGCGGTAAGTTCTTCTTCACCACGTTTCGTATCCCGCACCTCCAGTTCGAACTCCTCGATATGCAAGGACGTGAAGATATCTTGGCTCACTACACGTTCCGAAATCACGATCGCATCCTCGAAGTTGAATCCTTGCCATGGCATAAACGCCACCTTCAGATTGCGTCCCAGCGCAAGTTCACCGTTTTGGGTCGCATACCCCTCACACAGCACCTGTCCCTTCTCTACCTGCTGTCCTTTTTTAACAATCGGCTTCAGGTTAATGCAGGTACTCTGGTTGGTCTTCTTGAACTTGATTAAGCGATAGGTCTTCACGTCATCGTCAAACGACACCAATCGGTCATCATCGGTACGTTCATACCGGATTTTGATCTCATTGGCATCCACATATTCCACCACGCCTTTCGCTTCCGCGTTGATCAATGTACGGGAGTCGCGTGCTACGCGGCCTTCCAAACCCGTACCTACCACGGGAGCTTCCGGACGTAACAATGGCACCGCCTGACGTTGCATGTTGGAGCCCATCAGGGCACGGTTTGCATCGTCGTGCTCCAAGAATGGAATCAACGACGCCGCGATTGACGTGATCTGGTTAGGTGCAATATCCATCAAGTCCAGCTTTTCCGGCTCAATAACCGGGAAATCGCCTTCATACCTAGCTTTTACTTTCGGGGTAATGAAATTCCCCTTATCGTCGTATTCGGCATTCGCTTGTGCAATGGTTTTACCATCCTCATCCTCCGCCGAAAGGTAGATGACCGGTTCCTCAACCACCACCCGTCCGTCATCAACCCGTCGATAGGGCGTTTCAATGAAGCCGAGATTATTGATCTTCGCGTGCACGCAGAGCGATGAAATCAAACCGATATTCGGTCCCTCTGGGGTTTCGATGGTACACAGCCGACCGTAGTGTGTATAGTGTACGTCGCGCACCTCAAAGCCGGCACGCTCGCGCGAAAGCCCTCCAGGCCCTAAAGCCGATAACCGACGTTTGTGCGTAATCTCCGCCAAAGGATTCGTTTGGTCCATGAACTGCGACAGTTGGTTGGTACCGAAGAACGAATTAATCACAGAAGACAGCGTACGTGCATTGATCAAATCCGTAGGCGTGAACACCTCGTTGTCGCGGATGTTCATCCGCTCACGGATGGTGCGGGCCATACGTGAAAGTCCCACGCCGAACTGCGAGTACAATTGCTCCCCTACCGTACGTACCCGACGGTTGGACAAGTGGTCGATGTCATCGACTTCCGCCTTGGAGTTGATCAGGTTGATCAAGTATTTCACAATGGCGATGATATCTTCGCGCGTAAGCACCTTGGTCTCATCCGGGGTATCCAATTGCAACTTACGATTGATACGGTACCGGCCCACGTCACCAAGGTCGTAACGTTTATCAGAAAAGAACAAGCGTTCGATAATGCCACGGGCCGTCTCCTCATCAGGTGGTTCCGCATTACGCAACTGCCTGTAGATGTGTTCCACGGCTTCTTTCTCTGAATTGGACGTATCTTTTTGCAGGGTATTGTAAATGATCGAGTAATCGGCATTGTTGGCCGTATCTTCCTTGGTGAGGATGATGGACTTCACGCCCGCATCGATAATCAGTTCGATGTGGTCATCTTCCAATACGGTTTCCCGCTCAAGCACGACCTCGTTACGGTCGATGGAAACCACTTCACCGGTATCCTCATCCACGAAGTCCTCAATCCATTTCTTCAGTACCCTAGCCGCCAGTGTACGGCCTACATATTTCTTAAGTCCCGACTTGCTCACCTTCACCTCGTCGGCCAGTTCGAACAATTCCAAAATATCCTTGTCCGAATCGTAGCCAATGGCACGTAAAAGGGTCGTAACCGGGAATTTCTTCTTACGGTCTATATAAGCATACATGACGTTGTTCACGTCTGTAGCAAACTCAATCCATGAGCCCTTGAACGGGATGACACGGGCAGAGTATAATTTCGTACCGTTGGTATGCCGGCTCTGGCCGAAAAACACACCTGGCGAACGGTGCAATTGCGATACGATAACCCGCTCGGCGCCGTTTATAACGAACGTGCCTTTCGGGGTCATATAGGGAATGGTTCCTAAATAAACGTCCTGCACGATGGTCTCGAAATCCTCATGCTCTTCGTCATTGCACGAAAGACGTAACTTCGCCTTGAGGGGCACGCTATAGGTCAGCCCACGTTCGATACATTCCTGTATACCGTAACGTGGTGGATCAATGAAATAATCCAAAAACTCAAGCACGAAGATGTTCCTTGAATCAGAAATGGGGAAGTTTTCGGAAAACACCTTAAACAACCCTTCCTGGTGGCGGTTGTCAGAAGTCGTTTCTAGTTGAAAAAACTCCCTGAAAGATTCCAATTGCACATCCAGAAAATCAGGGTAATCGATTACCTTTCTGCTGCTTGCAAAATTTACTCTTTCGTTTTGAATATTTTTGTTTGCCAAGGGAATAAGATTTTAGTTTAACTATTTAAACTGCACTTTTGATGCTGATTTTGCCTCGATAAGGCACCCATACAGCCCGGGTGTGGTATTGATACTATGGGGAAAAGTCATAAACAGGAATAGACTCTGACGAAATATACGTCAGAGTCTACCCCATTCAGGCGTGTTGTATGCACTGAATTAGTTGAGCTCAACAACAGCTCCTGCTTCTTCGAGTTGCTTTTTCAAAGCTTCAGCTTCGTCTTTAGCTACACCAGTTTTGATTTCTTTCGGCGCACCATCAACCAAATCTTTTGCTTCTTTCAGGCCAAGACCGGTCAATTCCTTAACCAATTTAACCACAGCTAATTTCTGACCGCCAGCTTCTTTCAAAATCACATCGAAAGATGATTTTTCCTCTGCTGCAGCAGGCGCATCGCCGCCAGCAGCCGGACCAGCAACAGCTACTGCCGCTGCAGCAGGCTCAATGCCGTACTCGTCTTTCAAGATTTGAGCTAACTCGTTAACTTCCTTTACTGTCAAGTTTACCAACTGCTCAGCAAACGCTTTTAAATCTGCCATTTTATTTTTAATTTTTGAATTTACTTTTTAAAAAACAATTAACCATCCTTCGGGCATTCTGATTGGAGGGACCCGATTAACCTCTTTCTTGTAACGTTTTAACC
The DNA here is from genome assembly GCF_053550995.1 of Parapedobacter sp. NCBI lineage: Bacteria > Pseudomonadati > Bacteroidota > Sphingobacteriia > Sphingobacteriales > Sphingobacteriaceae > Parapedobacter > Parapedobacter sp. The sequence continues at coordinate 27,477 of NZ_JBMQOC010000012.1, read as the reverse complement.
AAACCGGCCAACGTACCACCACCGGATTGAAGTGCGGATAACACATTCTTGGCAGGTGATTGCAGCAACCCAATGACATCACCGATGAGCTCATTCTTAGATTTGAGCTTGCTCAACGCATCTACCTGATTGTCGCCGATAAATACCGACGCATCGATATAGGCACCTTTCAAAACCGGCTTATCGCCTTCTTTGCGAAGTTCCTTGATCAACTTGGCCGGCGCGCTACCTGTTTCGGAAAACAACATAGTCGATGACCCTTTCAAAACACCCAACAATTCTTCCGAATCAACTCCGGCTTCTACGAGTGCTTTCTGGATCAACGTGTTCTTCACCACTTGGATAGCGATACCTCTATCAAAGCATTTGCGGCGGATCCCGTTAACTTTTGCTACAGTCAAATCAGCCGTGTCGGTAATGTAAAAATTGCCGTACGATTTAATCTGCTCAGTTAAAGCTTTAACAATTTCTTGTTTCTCTTCTCTTTTCATGATTAAATTCCCGCTACTGATTTCGTTTCAATTTGAACACCTGGACTCATCGTGGAAGAAAGGTAAATACTCTTGAAATAAGTACCTTTAGCCGCAGACGGTTTCAATTTAGAGATGGTCTGCAATACTTCCAAGGCATTATCATAAATCTTCTCCGGCGAAAAAGATACTTTACCTACAGAGGTATGGATAATTCCCGTCTTGTCCACCTTGAAATCAATCTTCCCTGCCTTCACATCGGTTACGGCTTTACCGATATCCGTTGTTACCGTACCTGTTTTCGGATTAGGCATCAGGTTCCGTGGACCGAGGATGCGGCCCAACCTACCTACTTTTGCCATGACGCTCGGCATGGTAATAATGATATCGATGTCGGTCCATCCGCCTTCGATCTTGCTGATGTAATCATCCAATCCGACATGGTCTGCTCCCGCAGCCTTGGCTTCCTCTTCCTTATCGGGGGTACAGAGAACCAATACACGGACCGTTTTGCCCGTACCATGTGGCAGAGTGGCGATACCACGCACCATTTGATTTGCCTTACGGGGATCCACGCCAAGGCGCACATCAATATCCACCGACGCATCAAACTTTACGTTGGTCATATCCTTTACCAAGGCTGCCGCCTCTTCCAAAGTATATGCTTTACCAACTTCAATCTTGGATAGTGCCGCTTTCTGATTTTTTGTTAATCTTGCCACTTTCTTAAACTGATTTCGTTAATTAATTATTCCAGGGCGCGCTGCCACTCACGGTAATACCCATACTACGTGCCGTTCCGGCAACCATACGCATCGCCGATTCTACCGTGAATGCGTTCAAATCAGTCATCTTATCTTTGGCAATGGTTTCTACTTGTTCCCAAGTAACCGTACCTACCTTTTTCCGGTTAGGTTCGCCCGATCCCTTCTTTACACCCGAAACCTCCACTAACTGGACGGCAACGGGAGGGGTCTTGATGATAAAATCGAATGACTTGTCGCTATATACGGTAATTACGACGGGCAATACCTTGCCTGGCTTGTCTTGCGTACGGGCATTGAATTGCTTGCAAAACTCCATGATATTCACCCCTTTTGCACCCAAAGCGGGCCCAACTGGGGGAGATGGATTCGCAGCGCCACCCTTCACTTGTAATTTTACTAACGCACTGACTTCTTTTGCCATTTCTCGATCTTAAATTTAATTAATAAATGTTTGTTAGTAAGTTGGAAGCATTTAACGTAACATTTAGATTCTGAAGTGCTTATCGTTGCAAAACACATTCGCACCCCAAAACGGAGTGCAAAGGTACAACTTTTTTATTATATTATCAGGTTTTTTTATTCTTTCTCTACCTGTATATAATTCAATTCAAGTGGAGTCTTACGGCCGAACACCTTTACCATCACCTTCAATTTCTTCTTCTCCTCGTTCACTTCTTCGATTTCACCGGTAAATCCATTGAACGGCCCGTCGTTGACTTTTACCAACTCGCCTACGTAGAACGGCACACTCATCAGCTCACCCTGCTCGGACATTTCATCCACCTTACCCAAGATACGGTTGATTTCCGCCGGACGCAATGGGATTGGGTTCCCTGACTTATCACCTAAAAAACCCACGACACTGTTGATGTTCTTGATTACGTGTTCAAGCTCACCGTCCAATGCGATTTCAATTAACACGTATCCCGGATAGAAATTGCGCTCTTTAGCAACCTTCTTACCATCGCGCATTTGGTAATACTTTTCCATCGGAATCAGCACTTGGGGCACAAGATGACTAATACCCAAGCGATTCACCTCAGCTTCAATATATTGCTTTACCTTTTTCTCCTTACCACTTACGGCCCGTACAACATACCATTTCAGTGCTTGATCTGCCATTTCTTCTTTCCCGACAATTAAGACCCAATATTATAGAACAATTCCAGCACGTTACTCGATGCTTTATCCATCCCGAAAATGAGCAACGCTATAATGATGGATGCAACCAATACGACCACGGCCGAATTCTGCAGTTGCCCCCAAGTGGGCCAAGTGACCTTTTGGGTCATCTCGATATAGGAGTCTTTTATAAATTCAAGTACGTTCGCCATGTTCTGTCGATAATTAGCACGGGCACCAGGATTCGAACCCAGATCAAAGGTTTTGGAGACCTCTATTCTACCATTGAACTATGCCCGTGTTTTTTAGACACGATTAGCTAATCAGCACATTACTGATTAGCTAATCGGCTGGATAAATCCCATCCCAAGGATGGATCTATTTAAGGATTTCAGTTACCTGTCCGGCACCTACCGTCCTACCACCTTCACGGATAGCAAAACGAAGGCCTTTTTCCATCGCGATAGCGTTGATCAATTTTACAGTGATCGTTACGTTATCACCAGGCATAACCATTTCTACGCCATCAGGCAATGCAATCTCTCCGGTTACGTCTGTGGTACGGAAGTAGAATTGCGGACGGTATTTGTTGAAGAACGGCGTGTGACGGCCACCTTCTGCTTTTGACAATACGTAAACTTCCGCCTTGAACTCGGTGTGCGGAGTTACTGAACCTGGCTTACAGATTACCATACCACGGCGGATATCGGTTTTCTCAATACCACGCAACAGCAGGCCCACGTTATCACCGGCTTCACCGTAATCCAGAATTTTACGGAACATCTCCACCCCTGTTACGGTAGATTTCAAGTTCTCGGCACCCATACCAAGGATTTCAACCGGGTCACCCGTATTGATCACACCGCGCTCGATACGGCCTGTTGCTACAGTACCGCGTCCGGTGATAGAGAATACGTCCTCGATTGGCATCAGGAACGGAAGGTCTGTCAACCGTGGAGGAATCGGAATGTAGTTATCTACCGCATCCATCAATTCCATGATTTTTTCAACCCACTGCGGTTCACCGTTCAAACCACCAAGGGCAGAACCACGGATTACCGGGATATCGTCGCCAGGATACTCGTAAAAAGAAAGCAACTCACGGATTTCCATTTCAACCAAATCCAACAGCTCAGGGTCATCCACCAAGTCCACTTTATTCATGAACACGACCAATGCAGGAACACCTACTTGGCGGGCCAACAGGATGTGCTCACGCGTTTGGGGCATCGGGCCGTCTGTAGCGGCTACCACGATAATGGCACCGTCCATTTGGGCAGCACCCGTAACCATGTTCTTCACATAGTCGGCGTGACCCGGGCAGTCAACGTGTGCATAGTGGCGGTTTTCGGTTTGGTATTCAACGTGTGATGTATTAATAGTGATACCACGCTCTTTTTCTTCCGGAGCGGAGTCAATCGAATCAAATGAACGGGCTTCAGAAAACCCCTTTTCCGCCAATACCTTTGTAATTGCAGCGGTAGTGGTTGTCTTACCGTGGTCAACGTGACCGATCGTACCAATGTTTAAGTGCGGCTTACTGCGGTCAAATTTCTCTTTTGCCATGTTTATGCGAATTAGTAATTTAAAATTTTAATGTATAAATGTTAACCTTATGTTACCCTTACGAGCCAATGATGGGACTTGAACCCATGACCTCTTCCTTACCAAGGAAGTGCTCTACCGCTGAGCTACATCGGCTTTTGTGTTTACAATCAAAGCCCGCCAATTCACCACCTGGGTGGGCTGACGGAGCATGAATGCCTAAACACCTAATGAGCGGAAGACGGGCCTCGAACCCGCAACCTATAGCTTGGAAGGCTATCGCTCTACCAATTGAGCTACTTCCGCTTTGCGTGGGGGGAGAAGGATTCGAACCTTCGAAGCCGAAGCAACGGATTTACAGTCCGTCCCATTTGACCGCTCTGGAATCCCCCCAGTTTTTCTTGAGCCCCCTGCCGGGATCGAACCAGCGACCTACTGATTACAAGTCAGTTGCTCTACCAGCTGAGCTAAGGAGGCAAAACCTCAAAAAACACCCCTTTTCTTAGGGACTGCAAAGATATACAAACTTGGTTTAATACAAAAATTATTTACAAAAATCTAAAATGGCCCGAGCGCATTGTTCTAGCGCGGTACCACATTCCGCTGCTTATCCGTATCTTCGCCGCATAAATTACGCTATGAATGTCGTCGTACGCTGCTGTTTCCTCGTTCTAGTCCTAGCCGGTGCCACGCTTCCTGCCGTCTCGCAGGAACAGAAAGGCTTTTGGGAGCACCCCCTTATCAAGCGCTTCATCTCACCCGAAAAAGATACATCCAGATCGGCGGGATTTGTAGCGTTACCCGCGTTGGGATATGCGCAGGAAACCGGATTGGAATTTGGCTTGGCGGGTGTTTATAATTTCTACATGAACAAAACGGACACGGCCATCCGAACCTCCAACGTCACCTTCATCGGCACGTTCACCACGCGGCGGCAAACCAACCTCAAATTGGAATCCGATATCTGGACCACCGGGAATCGTCACCATTACATCAGCGAACTGCGTTTTCGTAATTTCCCGTTCAATTTTTACGGACTGGGAAACGAAACGGCGGCGCAGGATGAAGACGTGGTACTCATGCAACTGATTCGGGTGCGGCTGGAGGGCGAGCGCGAACTGGCGCCCGACTATTACGGTGGACTCAACGTTGCCTATGAACGGTATCATTTTTCCGATAGGGAAAGCGGTGGAATCTTTGACACCCTGCAACCGTACGGATACGACGGCGGATACCATTTCATACTGGGCGTCTCCCAACTCTATGACACCCGAAACAGAAACACGTATACCACGCGGGGCCATTATGCCCGTGTCAAATATGCCTATTCACCAGGATTCGGCGGCGGTAGCAATTTCCGGGGCAGCCTGGTCGACGTCGATCTCCGCACATTCGTTCCCCTCACCCGTGCACTCACCTTGGGCTTGAACGCCCATTACAAAACAACATTCGGGCACCGGGTGCCCTTTTACGTCTACCCCGAGTTGGGGGGCGACATGATGATGCGCGGCTATTACTCCGGCCGCTATCGCGACCGAAGCCTACTCGCGGCACAGGGCGAATTGCGTTACCGCTTCCATCCACGATTGGGCGTGGCCGGATTCGCCGGTACCGGTTCCACTTATCACCGTGGCCTATCCAATACCCGTTTCGTCCCCTCTTTTGGCGGGGGCATCCGCTATTTTTTCGATCTAGAGCACCAAAGTAGCGTCCGGCTTGAATACGGCTTCGGCGAGAAACGCCCGGGCGAGAAGCGACAAGGTGGGTTTTACCTCGCCCTTAGCGAAGCGTTCTAGTACGCTTTAGTTCGTCTTCCAACGGCGGAAATAGCCGTTCATGACGTTAGCATTTCACCGAACGATCGAAAAAAGGCATCAAAACTCCTGCTCCAAAGTTTCGCTCCATGCGTTATCGAATACAACGGAAAAGCCATTGATGGTGCCGGTGTCGCCGAGCAGCTTACCCGTAAGCCGCAATCGGACATTGTTCCGTAGTTCTTGCGCTATGGTTACCGTGTTGAGTGCCACATCACCCTCCCCGTAAGCTGTCAATTCATAATTGACATTCCCGCCAACATCGAGCAATCCGAAAAACTGGTGCAAGCTAATCTTATAGTCTTCCAGGCTATTAAAATCACTGAACACGATCCGCTCGGCTTCGGATTCTTCCCTTGTCGCCGGCACACCGAATGGCGCGTACAGGAAGTCGTCATGCAATCGGATGATTTCAATTTTTTTGATGCGTTGGAGGTTGGCATCTGAGTCCGTAAAATCGAACTCGACCAAACTGTAACATCGGTTCAGCATCACTGTTTCTTCTACCCCGGCCTCGCCCACGACCACGCCCGCCAACAACGCGGCATAGGTAACCGCCCGATAGTCATCGAAATGCTGCCCAAAATAAAACTCATTTGCATTCGTCAGATTTTCCGGCAATAACATGCCCTTTCCCGACCGGTAAGCCACGAACAACACGTCATAATCCCCATCTTGCAGCTGGACATCGAGTGTGCCGCCATCGCCCAATGCGCTCATCGGGAGCTGCTGTTTCTGCACCACACTACCATCTTCGGATGAGAAAATATAGTAATGCAGGGTACTGGGCGTAGTCAAATCGCCGCTTGTTGCGTTGTACACGCCGGAAAGGCGGATGTTGTCAAACCTTACCGTACCTGTAGCCTCATTATAGTCACTACCATCACCGCGATCACCGGGTAAAAATTCGAACTTCAGTCGTAACGTCACGGCCCCAAGAACCTGTGGATAGCCGCTCAAATCGAACGAGTAACGATCCCTTGAAGTTGCACCAAAGGGGTTCGTAGCGCCAAGCATTTCAAAAGTGGCGCCGCCATCAACGGAAAAAGACAGGGAAAAATCCTTGGGGCCGGTCGCAGAGCTACTGATATCAAGGTCGAACGTCGTAACCGATTCAATATTAGCCATAGGCAGGTCTATTTCCATAGATTGTACGCCTTTTATATTGAGCGCTTTTCCCGCTTCAATCGGATCCAACCCGAACCCATTAACATAACCGGGTTCGGAACCGCTCCCAACGAAGGTAATCCCTGCTCCAGCCTCATCCACGGCTTTATCCGGCTCCAGATCTTCGTTGTTAAACGACCAATAATACAGGTACTGCGGTTCCATACTAGGCTCGATATTCAGCAATGCTTGCGTTCCCCTCCCCATTCCATCAAGTGCCAGCCGGGCATTACCTCGGGAGCCGTCCATCGGCATGGTCTCTGCCTCAAAACCCGTCAGTTTAAACGTTACATTCCTTGTTTCCTCTGTTGGCAGCGGAGGGATATCCCGCTTGCATCCGAAAAAGAAACCGGTTAACAACACAAAGCATAGCGAATAACACGGAAGATGTCTGAAAAATTTCATTGGTATATTGATTTATTGGTTAAAAAAATAGATGTTAGGGCTTAAAATAGCATATCGGATTAAAAATCCCAAGGAAAACAGCCAATTATCAAACAATCGTTACAGCCTCGTAAAAAAGAATAACAATTATGAAAAGCAATAGCACACTAAATTAGCTATTGCCATATGCGAAACATTCTATAGCACTACATCCCCTGTTCAATCAAACGAGCCACCTGCACCAACCGGATAATATCGCTGCAATCCTGCTGCGTAACTTCCGTGTCATGGCATGGTTCATCCGACAAACTTTGAGCAAGCCAATTAGCTAACAGGCGCTTCCATTCATAAAGCCGATGTTGCCCAAAGAAGTAATCCACGTATGCAATCGGGTCGGCAATCTGCGCAGCGGAAAGATCAGCTACGTATTTCTTGTTCACCCCGCAAACATTCAGCTCCGGAAAACCCATCCGGTTCCACAACCATGCCGTCTCGACCATGCGCTGGATCGTCTCCTTAATATACAACAGGTTTCCGGGATCTTTGTGGTTCTTCCAATGATCCGTTTTAGTGATCAATTCATACCACTTCCGGATGGCTTTCGGGAATTTCACTTCATCGATATACCAAAACACACCGCTTAATCCTTTGAAAATAAGCTCGATATCTTCTTCGGATAAACCATCGGGATGATCGGCGTCAGAAGCGAACAACTGATAGTAGTTAAGTTTTTCCGCGTCAAGCTGCGGAGTCGGGGCGTTAACCAGCTCGAATGCGGCGTCAACAATCGTCATCATATACCAATAGTCGTGCACATCCGTTGAAGATTCTATACAATAGAAATCAACCGTTAGGTTAGGCATATAGGAACTATTGAGAGCTACATCGAGCCAGACCCGCTCGATGTCGTCTTTTAGCAACAAACCATGCCGTTTCTTAAAAATCACCCTCGCCACATCGGCACACGGTATCGACCTGCCTTTGTCTTTGGCCGGTGTCCTAACGAAAAGCTTGTTAAAAGTGCGTTGTCGGTACTGTTCCCTTAAGTAGTGCCCCTGAAGGCCAACGCCTTTTTGTTGGGTCCCTATTTCGCATGTCGTAGTCAGCCATACAAAATCCATCAGTTTAGTTACCTCTTTGGCTTTCTGATATAAGTTTAACGGAGCGCCGTGCTGCCGCCATCCGTGTTTCTCGAATACGGCAAACAGCAAGTCGCGGAGATGTTGCTTAAACTGGTCGGCCGACTTACCGACAAGGAATTCCTTTAATCCGGTTATTGGATCGCTGATTTCCATACTGTTCAACGCATTCACGTTGTAGTTTTCCCTCGCAAAAATTTTGTAGTCCATGGTTGAAAAAGTTTAAGGTTAAAAATTGAGTAAAGAGCAAATGCAATTCAAGAAATCTAGCTATGTTCAGCCACCTCACCACTGGCTTTTGGGTAACGTTCCTTTAGCTTCATGATCTCATATACAAGGAAAAAGGCCTCCGCTAGCTTTTCAAAATAGGCCATCACTTTGAACGGCTTATCGACATCATTGAAGAGCCCCTCGTCGCCCTCTTTATAAGCGTAGATCAGTAAATCATCGATAAACTCATGCCATTCGCTAAGACTACGAAAGGCAAAAAAATCACCCAGAAACACGCGGATATCATTCATCTCCTCGCGATTCAAACACCGATAATTGTTCTCATAGCTCCGTACATTTCCAGGTTTCAAATCTAGTTTGCTGCAATGCAAGACAAACAGTATCTCAACGACTTTGATAACCTGAATTTGGTTATATGCATAACTTTTATGGATGCCATCAAAGAATTCTTCACGATAGGAATAAGCGGTTTTCACGAGATCAAGGATATCTCGATTTAAGTAATACAACTCGGTTTCGTGCTCACAAAGTTCATTGATGTAAGTGAACGGGTTTTCAATCTCCTCAGCACGCAGGTGCCGGAAACGCGTTTGGCTTAATGAAAGTTGGTTGTCTTGCATGGTTAAAAAGATTTAAGTTTAACATTCATTCAACGAATCAAAGATACTATCTTTTGATAAATATGTAATCAAAAAAGCTAATTTTTTTATCACAAAACACACAACAACCTAATTGCCAGACAAAAAAAATCCTGCCCACGCCTTACGGCACGGGCAGGATTTTATGGAAAGGATAAATCGACCTTATACTTTATCCACCGACAACGCCTGTTCAATCATAAACAGTAAGCTTTGGCGGTGAGCAGCTGTCTGTGCGTCCGCTCCAGCAGCTCCGGCCAATTTGGTTTTAAGATCGTTCAACGTAGCCAACGCGCCGGCTTTGCTTGCGTAATCGTAGCCCCCTTTGGCTTCCAGTATGCCAATCAATGCTTTGACATAGTCCGTTTGCAGATTCTGCCGAATCAAGTTGACATTACCGCCCAAATCAGCCTCAAAGATATTCGCCGTCAAGTCCTTCATCACCTCAGTGACTGAATACGTGTTCCCATAAAGGCTACTGTTGCTGATACGCGCGAGGGTAGTAGGGTGCAAGATGTGCGAAAGTGTGCTTACTTGCAAGGATCTAAATGTATTCTGCGGCTTATAGTCTTCCGTACTGCTGAAGAAATTGAACCCTCGGCGCTGCCGCTGCAAATAGGGGAACAATGCATAGTCCGTTTCAAACGCATCGGGGGCATACACATATTTGCCCAGCAATGCCATCGCCTTCTTCTGGATATCCAGCGGCACGGGCGTATACGGCTGGGCGTCCGTTTCCTGCCCTACAAAACTACGGTCTACATATACCCCGCCGATGTAACGACTGATGGCCGATGCCATGCTAGCCCGTTGGCTATTCAGCTGGCCATAACGTTGCAACAGCTCCTGGTACCCCTGGTTGGGTCGGCTGAACCGCTCCTTCAGTTTAGGCATCATGTCGTTGACCAACAAGAAACGTTCTTCGCCATACGCCATCATGTCGCTAGAATGGTCGTTTATCATCACGCGCGGATCGATGGCCTTGCCCGGGCTGCGCATATCGTCGGCATCATTGCCGAAAGCCAGCTGTGGGTCGGTGCTTCGACTCAAAATTTTGTCCAATCCCTTCGTTTCCTCCGCTGTTGAAAAAGGCGTATAGCCATATTCAATCGCCCAAATATCATAAGGGCCGGCTTTGGTGGTATAATAATCGCCCTGCTTGCTGCGGTCGCGGCTCACGTTAATGGCCGGATAATCCATCACGGACCCTTGCAGACCGATTTTACGTGTCAATTTGGTGTCATGCAACTGCTCCGGGCTCAACATCTGGCTGGCCCGCATGTTGTGGTTCAAGCCGAGGGTATGGCCCATCTCGTGCATGATCAGATAATACAGGAATTGTTTATGCATCTCTTTCACGGCCTCCGACTTGCCGGCCCCGTCCGATCCGGCATCCAAGGTTTCCACCGCCACGATACCAGCCTGGAACTGCATGCTCAGCTCATTGGCGAGGTTGCATAGCGCCATGCGATTCACCTGCGAATGGTGCACGTATTCGGTTTGCGCCGCTGCCTGCTCGGGGTGTTCCCAAGGCAGCGATGCCATGGCCGCATTCCCCCCATTGAACAGGTCATCCATCACCGGCGTGCCGGCGCCCGACCGCCATTCGACGGTGATATCGGCGCCAAGGATCTGCCCGGTAAGGGGGTTGTAAAAGCTGGGGCCGATAGCGCCATAGCTCGGACTAGCCGAGGACTTCCAACGGATCACGTTATATGCGATATCCGCAGGATCCCAATCTACATCATCGGGCATCTGTTTCATCACAATGGCATTCTTGAAACCTGCCGCTTCAAACGCCTCGTTCCATTTCTCCCCCGCTTCCTTGATGATGGGCCGGTATTCCAACGGTGTCGTATTCTCTATCCAGAAAACAATCGGCTCCACCGGTTCGCTCAATTTCGCATTCGGATTTTTCTTTTCCAGGTACCAGCGGCTGATGAAATCGCGGTAAGGCGTGGGCGATATCGATGTCAGGTCGTCCACCTCAGCGCCGAAATAACCCACACGCGGGTCGTCCCGCCGCGGGCGGTAATTGTTTTGGGGAACTTCCAGGAAAGAATGCTGCATCCTAACCGTCACATACCTTGCATCGGTAATGTCCTTGCCCCCGCCATTCATCGGCGCGGGGTTGTCATATGTCAACCGTACCACTACGTCCGTATTATGCGGAAACGAACGCACGGTATCATAGCTCGATTTACCCGTACTGAGGCTTCCGAGATTAAACATTGCCGTGGGAGGGGTACCGGGGGGCATTACCGGCTTTACCGCATCCAGCTTATTGCTGATGAACAAACCATCGATGGGGATGAGGTAACCCGTACTATCCGAAGCCGCAATCTTTTCCGAATGGAAAATGGTCTCCGCCACATCCGCATTGGCCGCCTTACTAACGGGGTTGGTAGGGTCATAATAAAAGGCGGTATTCTTACGCAGGAACTCGATCTTATCATGGTTTTTGCGGATGCTGAACAGCCACGTATCACGAATCATGTTTTCGTTAAGGAACAACGACGTAGGCCCCCCCATCGAAAAGCTTTGGTAAATAAAATCTTTGTCCAATTGCTCCTTCGTCACGTATAACTGCAAACTGGCAGTAGCCGTATCCCGGTACAGAGTAAAGAGTCCATCGATTTTCTTGCTCGATTTCACCTTATCCTCCACACTGGGTTTTTCATCTTTCTTTTTCTTCGCCGAATCCGCTACCGCCTTCGCGGTACTGTCCGGTGGTGTCACCTTCGTGGTGTCGGGCTGTTTTTTGAGAAGGGTATCCTGCAGCGGATACCATCCGACATGTCCTGATGCGGGCACGCCCAAAAAAAGGCTACCCACAACGGTTACTAACAATGTGTACTTCATACGATTTTGGTTAAAAATATTCATTCATGCGCTAATTACCACGGTTACGGTCAAAGCGTTTCATACTAAGACGCTAAGCTACCGAATTAGTTGCACACGAACATCGTAAATTATTGCCTCATCATCCGCAACTTTTATGTTACACGGTGAAAATCGGCTCTTCAACGAATCATCGAATGGGCATATCGCACATCGGGGTATATTGACATATGGTCAACTTATCTTATTTTTGCTCGGTCCAGCATAATAAAACCCACGGTCGCTTAATGATGAAAAGAATTATTTGCCTATCCCTCCTCACTTGTCTTTCCATACTCGCTTTGCCCATGTCTTTTGCGAACACCGAATTAACCGACGTTCCGGCCGCCGTCATGGACGAACTGCACCCCACAACAGCGGCCGACATCGGCACCTACGACATTCCGCACGTCCCCAAGGGATATACCTGGATGCAGGGTCACATCCCCACAGATTTGGTGGGCACACCTGTTGTCTTCCAGATTCCATCGCCCCGGATATACAATTACCATTTCTACGTTTTACAAGATGGTAAGCTTAAGGAAATTCCACGAAATACCGATAGCCGATCGAGGTATTTCAAAAGCCGGTTTCCGCAATATGCATGGATACCCAGCGATTCGACCTATTATATAGCCATTGGCCACCACCAGCCGCAGACCTTGCAGGTTGAAATCCAAGAACACGACCAATTTCTGAGCAGCGAATCGTTCCGGTTATTCCGTATTGGATTATATTATGGCTTGGCACTCATGTCTGTCGTCTTTAACCTTGTCTTTTACCTTGTTTTTAAAGATAAGCGTTTCATCACCTACTGTCTTTTGCTATTCACCACTTTCGTCTCCTTCTTTTATGAAGATGGCATGTTCTATTATTTCTCGGACGGACAGTGGACAATGGATTACCTAACGGTGTGGAACAGCAGTTTTACCGCTATCGTCGCGCTACTGTTCACCTATTATTTTCTGGGTCTGGAGGCTGTATTGCTACCGTACAGGAAATGGTTTTACATGGCCGCCTCCCTCCTGCTGTCGGGTGCTTTGGGTTACACCATAACGCAGCAAAACATACTCTTACATATCGTTGTGGTTACCTGTTTTCTTTTCGCGCTGACATGCCTCTTTTTAGCGGTAAGGCGGTTCAAACAAGATGTATACGCCCGCTTTTTAACGTTGGCCTTCTCGCTGGTCGTCTTCACCGGCATACTATACGTCCTTTATTCACGTCTAGATCCGTTAAAGTACACCTGGTTTGATATCAACACCTTCCGATTGGTTAGCGCATTGGAAATCATCAGTATCAGCTTCGCCATCATCTTCAAGGTAAAGGCATTACAACAAGAAAACGAACGGTACCGTGAGGAACTGAACAACTACCTGAAAGCATTGGAGGTCGACGCCGCCAATCCATGCGCACCGGAAAGCGGCTATCCCGCAGGTATGCCTTTGGTTGCCACAAAGGATGAATTGGCCGACGAGTTGCGCATAAACCACGACCTTACCGATCGGGAAACCGATGTGCTGCGCTGCATTTGGGATGGATTGACGAACAAGGAAATTTCGGAACGGCTATTCATCACGGTGAGCACAACAAAATACCACATTGGCAATTTATACATGAAGTTGGATGTGAAGAACCGAAACCAAGTGCAAGTTCTCGGAAAAGCGCAATGGGTGCGCACGCAATAGCGGGTTCATTACCATCAACGCATCGGGCCAATCATCAATACCTGATCTTAAAATCCTCCCGGGCTTGCCCGGAGTGGAAGAACACCAAACCCGCTCGGAATAAATCGATGGTTACCGTGACATCGGGCTTGGCCTTTATGGCTTGCCACAATGCTTTTGCTTTGGCAGTCCGATAGCACCCGGACACTACCAACACACTTGTGTGGCGGAGGTGCGGCCACAATGCCCTTAGTTCTGCAACGGGATCGCCCAATGCAACGCAGTCAATAAAGACAAAATCGAGGGGAGATACCGGCACCGACGCGTTATGTGTATATACCGTAGCCGGTTGGAACCGATCGATGAGCCGCCCCACTAACCGCTTTACCTTGTCTCGCGGCTCGCCCGGCACGCGCTTGGCGTAAACCACCTCATCTACCAGCCGATATACAAATGGTGAATGGGTACCATGACGTGAATGCGCCGACAAAAAATGCCCCAACTTATCAAGATAGTAACGCAGAAGACTCATGGATGCAAAAATAACATAAACTATCCATGTGCCCCGCTCGCTACCAACAGTAAGAGAGCCCCCCGTACAAGCCCACGCGCAACGCTTTCCCGCGGCCACCGTCGGCACTCCGATGGAGGTAGGTCATCGTCGGTCCCACCGCCATACCCCAATGGTCGCCCATACGGAGTCGCGGCAACAGCCGTAGCGACTGTCTTGACGTGCTGTTCTTTCGGAAGCCTGTCCGCATCACGTTAACTATTTCTGCATCCAGTCCGAACATGGGCGTCGTTACGAGATGCCCTCCCAGGCCGGTCTCCAATCCATACCGCTGCGGGCCACCATCAAATCCATAGCCGGCACCCACCAACCCATATAGTATCCGCCCGCCCGAGCGGAACGTCAATAGCGCCATATCCAGCCCACTGAACCCTAGCCCTATGCTCCGACTCCCGTTTTTCACCAGGTTGACCAAGCCGATCGGATAATCACTGCTATCGGCAACGTTGACCAAGCCAGCCAACTGGACACCCCGAACATCGGCCGCAACATTAAATATGCCCGATAACTGCATGCCGGTTACATCTCCCGAACGATTGCTCACACCTCCCACTTGAATACCCGACACTTCGCCGACCACGACATTGGATATGCCGGCTACCTGCACACCTTTTACTTGACCACCTACCAGGTTGAATAGGCCAGCGGTCTGAAAATAGCGGACATTCCGCTGGTTGAGGTTAAAGATCCCCCCCACTTCAACACCATTCACCCCTGCCGTGTGCCCGCCGATAATATTCAACGAAACCCGGTTGACGACTTGGCTATTGAATAACCCTTGCGAGCTTATCCTCGGCGTGAGGGATATTTGATAAGCATTGTATGCGAAGAAGCCATTGAGGTTAATCCGTTGTATCCGCTGCTTGGAGCTGGTAAAGAACCGCCCCAGTACCGTGCCTTCCAAGCCTTTACCATCAGTTTCCGGAAAGAACCAGTACCGTCGCGTCGTCGGTTTAGAACCGACTTCCACGGGCAGCAACAGCGCTACGGTGGTATCGCGGTAGTTTTCCTTGCTCACCGTGAGCCATATCGTTTCATTGGGCCGCCGAAACGACAGCCGGAAATCGCCCTCCGGCCCGGAGAGCGTGGAAACAAGCACATTACGTTCATAGATGCTGGCTTGGCTAATCACGGCGCCATTACCGGCGTCCCTTACCTGCCCCTCCACCACCAATGGCCTCCCCCGCCGTTGTTCAACACGGACCATGAGGTCTATCAGCCGGGGTGCATAGCGGATAATGATGTACCCCGGGCTTTCCTTGAATACATAGTCTTCTCCAAACAACCGCTCGAGAAAACCAACCAGCGTCCCACTATAACGGGGTATATTCACCTGTCTATCGGCGTCCACCGCGTCGCTGTTGTATGAAAAATAAAACGCTTGCCGCTTACCGATTGAGTCCAGCAAGTCGCCCACACGTTGGGCACCCGTATGGTCAATGGTGATTTCGCGGGCTAGGTAGGGTTGCGCCACGCAGGTAACCCCCATGAGCATCATACCGGCAACCATGAGACCATACCGCATCGCCGACCTAATTGAGTACGATTTGATCTCCTTGCCTCGTCGCGGTTACCCCCAAGGTCTCCGTGATGATATGCAGCGTCTCCTCCAACGTACCGTGATGCAGCGTCGTCGTCATCGGCAGGTCGCGGATCGTATGGTTTCCAAAGACGATTTTCACGTGGTAGGTTTCCTCCAGCATCCCGGCAATACGCCATAGCGGCGTATGATCGAGCACACCGATTACCCGGTGCTCTTCAAAGTGCTGTGTCGCTGTATTGATCGTCACCGCTTGCCGGGCTTCCAATTCTACCGCCTTATCGAGGCCGGCTACTTTAACCTTCCCCGATTCGACGGTAACCGTTGTTTCATCGCCGTTTCGTGCCACATGGAACGACGTACCCAGCACCGTCACGGTCACTTTGCCCGACTGGATCACAAACGGCTTTTCCGGGTCAGCCGCCACCTCGAAAAATACCGACCCACGACGGAGTTCGACCGCCCGCTTCTGCCGGAATAGCCCTTGGGAAAAACGCAATGATGCATACTTACTAAGCGTGATGACCGAACCATCCGCCAGTGTGTCGGTATTGACCGTACCTCCTGCCTCGTGTACCGCTCCCGAAAAACGATAACCGGTTTGGCCTGTCTCCATAAGGTAATAGCTTCCAAAAGCAGCCACCAATGCAATGGTTAGCACCGCCGCCATACGCAACCATCCCATCTTTCGGATGAACGATTTAACGGGTACTTGCGACGCTGTGATGGTATCCCTGCGCGCCACAAAACGTTCCCATGCCCCTTGCTCATCGACCCTGCTTTCCGCGGCGAGCGACCGGCTGGCACCCCAAATGAGCTGGAGTCGGGAATAATAGCGCCCATTATCGGGATGTGCCGCAATCCATTGGCGTACCGTCTTGGCCTCCAATTCGTTGGTCTCGTTCAGTAGGTATTTTGTTAACAATACATCATCCATCATATCATAGATTAGGCAATAAGATAATCAATAGTGGCAGGAAGTCTGCCAGCCTAAGCCGTAGCAGTTTCAGCGCCTTCCCCATATGGGCCTCCACGGTTTTCACCGAAATGCCCAACCTTTCGGCAATCTCGTGATACCGCAATTCTTCGAAACGGCTGAGTTGGAATACGGTACGGCACTTCTCGGGCAACCGCAGCAACGCGGCATGCAGGTGCCGCCTCAGCTCGCTGTCGGCTACCACTTCGTCAGCTTGTCGCTGCTGTTGTTCCGCCATCGCCTCCGCCATATATTTACGTTGCACTTTCTTATGCTTTAGGTAATTCAAACTTTCGTGGTACACCGATTTATAGAGGTATGCCCGCAATGAGGTGTGGATCGCCATCCGTTCCCGGTTTTCCCACAATTTCAAAAATACCGTCTGCACGATTTCCTCAGCCATCAGTTCATCCCGAAGCACCGTGTATGCATAGGCATGCAACGCTTTGAAATGATGTTTGAATGCCTCTTCAAAGGCTGTGTCCGGACCGGGATATACCACTGTTTCGCTTTTGGCCAAAGTTACTTCCATTTATGAACATGGACAACCTTACCGCAACATACCCCTAATATGGCCAAAGAAATTTCCACAATACCGGCAACACGGTATAAGAATCATGTCATATTCAACAAATTATATTGCATATCATCGCTATTATCGCTAAGTTTGTCTTAGATGAACGAGAAAGAAATAGATTCATTGATTAAACTGTTGGACGACCCGGATGCCGAGGTGTTCCAACATGTTGAACAGAAGCTGATCACAATGGGTCCCGAGGTAATCGACCGGCTGGAAACGGTATGGGGCCAATCATTCGATGTAATGCTGCAATCCCGCATCGAGAACCTTATCCACAAAATCCAGTTTGAAGATGTATTGCAAGAATTGGAATTATGGAAGCTGAGCGGCTCTTTCGATTTGCTCCAAGGGTTGATCATTGTCAACAAATACCAGTATCCGGATGTGGATGAACAAAAGATCATCAACCAGATCGAAGCCATAAAGCGCGATGCTTGGCTGGACATGATATACAGCATGAGCGCGGTTGAGAAAGTACGCCTCCTCAATAACATCCTATATAACGCACACGGCTTTTCGGGCAATACAAGCAACTACCACGATCCTCAAAACTCCTACGTGGGGCAGGTATTGGAAACACACAAGGGCAACCCAATCCTATTGGCCTGCATTTACAGCATCGTAGCCCAGAAATTGGACATCCCTATATATGGAGTCAATTTGCCGAAGCATTTCATTTTGGCATATACCGAAGACCATACACCCGTAGAGAGCAAAGACGGCATCCTGTTTTACATCAATGCGTTCAATAGGGGGCAGATATTCGGAAGGCATGATGTCGTGGCATTCCTCAAGCAGCTCAACCTCGCGCCCAATGACAATTTCGTATTGCCATGCAGCAATGTAGACATCATCACAAGGGTATTGCGCAACCTGACGACCTCATATTCGCAGGCCGGCAATGCAACAAAGACCGAGGAAATAAACCGGATGCTGGATCTATTGGCGTAGGCAATCGGCTATCGCGCTTCTGCTTCTCCCCGCACATCGAGGTAAATACCAAACGGACGGCGTATATTGGCAGGCACGTCTAATGAAACCTTTCCTTCGGGGGCAACATTTCCGTTTGCCGATAGCGGAAACCTTGAAATGGTACGTTCGTCACGGTCGGCAACGAAGATGGTACGTCTGCCGGCCTCTCCCCTGGGGTCTATGGCAACATCTACCGGCCCGGTTAACCCCGTTAACGCACCGCTGATGGTGCGGGTAGGTGAAACGGTGGACGATGGCTTTGCCAAATGGGCTTTGATGCCCTCGATGATATATACTTTGCCGCTAGCCGACCGATTTCCGTCTTGCACCATACCATAATCGGCCGCAACCAATAAATCCAAGGAGTCAACGAAAGCTATCCCCCGGATAGCATTGGCACCCTCGATACGTATGGTTGACAGCGCCTGGAAGTCAGGGGCAAGCGAATCGATTTGCGAAAGATGGCCATACAGCGCGACCCCGCCACTGTTTCCCCCCGAATTTGAAACCAGTAAACTGTCGTTCCAAAGCAATACACTCCAGGGCCGCATATCAGCATCTAACCGTAATACCCGGTCTGGATTGGTAAACCCATTGCGATTCATCGGTTGGTAGAAGCCGTAAATCGTTGTCGCACTTGCCACGTAAAGCAGTTGCGTGGGTTGATGGTACGCAATTCCGCGCATCTGTTTCAGCAATCCATTGCCAATGCTGCCCGAGTTACCCAAGGTACCGAGGTTACCTACATTCATTATGCGAATGGTCGTATCGTTATAGCCCGCCTGAAACAGTCGGCTGACGAACGGACTGAAATGGATACCGGCGCCCCCCATGGCTTCCGAATCGTGGTTCAATGCCACATACATCTCCGATGTGTCCGCAGGATCGATCAGTACGACGTTGTTGATATCATCCCTGGCGGCATCGTACTGATAATCCTCAATCGAGACATATAATCGGGCAATCGGCCGTTTGGGATACGCCGGTTCATCATCGTTGCGCATGCAACCGGCAATAGCCAGCAATGCCCCAAGTGCTATCCATCGAAAACCAAGCGATTTCTTCATCCAGCGGAGTTTTGTGCAAAGGTAAAGAAAATTCACTAATTTTGCCGTTCAACTAGCGTGGTTAGGAAATGGATAACAAGGGATTCAAACGTGAAAAATTGGAGTTGCCCGATGGCAACCACAAATTACTGCTGCACTCGTGCTGTGCTCCCTGCTCTGGCGAGGTGATGGAGGCATTGATTGCGTCAGACATCGACTTCACCATCTACTTTTACAACCCCAACATCCATCCGCGCAAAGAATACGACTTGCGTAAGGATGAAAACATCCGTTTTGCGGAGCAGCATGACATCCCCTTCGTCGACGCCGACTACGACGTGGACGACTGGTTTGCCCGTGCAAAAGGAATGGAGCATGAGCCGGAACGCGGTATCCGCTGCACCATGTGCTTTGACATGCGTTTCGAACGCACCGCACTGTATGCGCATGAAAATGGGTTTCCCGTAATCACCAGTTCGTTGGGTATTTCGCGTTGGAAGAATTTCGAGCAGATCAACGACTGCGGCATACGTGCCGCCAGCCATTATCCGGGCATCAAATATTGGACGTTCAATTGGCGCAAGAAAGGAGGCTCATCGCGCATGCTGGAAATCAGCAAGCGGGAGCAATTCTATATGCAAGAATATTGCGGATGCGCTTACTCCCTGCGGGATACTAACCATTGGCGCCTAGAGAACGGCCGCGAACGCATTGAAATAGGAAAGCATTATTACGGAGCGTAAAGGCGGTCTATTAACGACAAAAAACTTTCATATCTTATAATTTATATATACCTTTGCGGGCTCAATTGTGGGGTGGTGAATTATTTGAAGCAATACCGGATTCCCTTTACGGGGCTGAGCTTGGGCACGCACGACTTTGCGTTTGACATTGACAAAGCGTTCTTTGATTGCTACGATTATTCCATCGTAAAAGATGGCAACTTGAATGTCCGTGTAAAACTGGTCAAGCAGGAAACAATGATGATCCTGCAATTCCACATCACGGGTACATTGATGCTGGTGTGCGATGTGTGCTTGACCCCTTTCCCGGCGAAAACCGATGTCGAGGAAAGGCTCATTGTCAAATTCACGGATGAAGGAGCTGCCGAAACATCGGAAGAAATCATTGTGTTGGCCAGGCATGAGCACGAGTTGGATATCGCAGGGGTACTGTACGAATACATCAACTTAGCTGTGCCGCACTACATCAAGTGCAGCGAACAAGGCGACGGCCTTACCTGCGATGAAACCGTGTTGGCCAAGTTGGAAGACTTGACACCGGCACAAAAGGAAGAGAAGCAAGCGGATCCCCGTTGGGATGCGCTCAAGAAAATTAAATATAATTGATGGTTATCAATTCGTCGGTTTTGCCGAATCGGCAAAATTGACCAAGAAGGATTAACGAACAAGCAAATAAACAACATAAGTACTATACGAGATGGCACATCCAAAACGTAAGATCTCCAAATCGCGGAGAGACAAAAGAAGGACACATTATAAAGCAGAACGCCCCACCTTGGTAACCTGCAAGGAAACAGGTGCTGTACACCTACCCCACCGGGCATATTTGGTTGATGGCAACCTTTATTATAATGGTAAATTGATCGTCGAGAACACTGCTTCCGCCTAAATTGATCTTTCAAAAAAATCGAACATCCCATAACGCGTAACTGATTTTTTATGCGTTACTTTGGGGTGTTTTTGCGTATTATCGGATTCAGCGACAATAACGAATGAAGATTGGTTTAGATATATTGGGTGGCGATTTTGCCCCGGAAGCAACCGTACAGGGTGCTATTTTAGCTGCCAAACAGCTTTCGGAAGATCAAAAAATCGTACTCATAGGCGACCAAGATATTGCTAAGCAACACATCGAACAAGCAGGGGGAAATCCTGCTTTTTTTGAATACGTACATGCCCCCGATCAAATCGGCATGGGCGAACATCCCACCAAAGCCATTGCCCAAAAACCCAATTCGAGCATCAGCCGCGGGTTTCAACTGCTGAAAGAGGGCTCCATCGATTCCTTTGCTTCGGCCGGTAATACCGGTGCTATGCTGGTTGGGGCAGTATTGAGTGTCAAAACCGTGCCCGGTGTCATTCGCCCGGCCATCGCCACCAACGTGCCGAAAATCAAAAGTGGTTTCGGTATCCTCCTCGATGTGGGCGCCAATGCAGACTGCAAACCAGAAATGCTGCCGCAGTTCGGATTACTGGGCAGTCTTTTTTCCGAGCATGTGTATGGCATCGCAAATCCTACCGTTGGCTTGGTCAATATCGGCGAAGAAGAGGAAAAAGGGAATGCACTTACCCTGTCGGCTTATCCTCTCTTGAAAGAAAACAGCCACATCAATTTTGTCGGCAACGTAGAAGGTCGCGAGCTCTTTGACGAAAAAGCCGATGTGATGGTGTGCGATGGATTCGTTGGCAATATCGTGCTCAAACTAGCGGAGTCATTTTATGTGTTAACGCGGAAGAAAGGATTCAAGGATTCTTTTTTCGATCGTTTCAACTACGAGCAGTACGGTGGTAGTCCCATCCTCGGGGTCAATGCACCCGTCATCATCGGGCACGGCATCTCCAGCCCCGAAGCCATAAAAAACATGGTGCTGCTCTCTAAAAACATGATCGACTCCGACATCATTGAACGAATAAAACAGGCTTTCAATTAATTTGCTATATGTCAAAAATTCATGCTGCCGTAACGGCCGTACACGGGTACGTACCTGATTATATCCTTACCAACCAGGAACTCGAAACCATGGTTGATACGAACGACGAATGGATTACCACGCGTACGGGTATAAAGGAACGGCGTATCCTGAAAGGTGAAGGAAAGGCGACGTCCGACATGGCCGTGCCGGCGGTAAACGGCTTATTGGAAAAACGGGGCATCGGTGCCGAGGAAATCGACCTAATCATTTTTTGTACGGTAACGCCGGATATGCCCTTCCCCGCCACGGCCAACATCCTGGCCGATAAAGTGGGTGCCGTAAATGCCTGGGGCTTTGATTTGCAAGCGGCTTGTTCAGGCTTTATTTACGGACTTACCACCGGTGCACAGTTTATCGAAGCGGGCACGCACAAAAAAGTATTAGTGGTGGGTGGCGACAAAATGTCGTCTATCATCAATTATAAAGACCGCACCACCTGTATCATTTTCGGCGATGGCTGCGGTGCCGTTCTTCTCGAACCGAATGAAGAAGGTTTGGGCGTGATGGACTCCATCCTCAAGAGCGATGGGTCGGGCTGCCCGTATCTCAACATCAAGGCAGGCGGTTCTCTCCTACCCGCTTCACACGCCACGGTGGATGCCGACCTGCACTTTGCTTACCAAGAGGGCCGCACGGTCTTCAAATTTGCGGTGACCAACATGGCCGATGTAGCCGCTGAAATCATGGATCGCAATAACCTTACCGCCGATGATGTGGCCTGGCTGGTTCCCCATCAGGCCAACAAGCGCATCATCGATGCCACGGCAGACCGTATGGGACTGAGCGAAGAAAAGGTGATGGTCAACATCCAACGCTATGGAAACACGACTGCCGGCACCATCCCTCTCTGCCTTTGGGAATGGGAAAGCCAGCTGAAAAAAGGCGACAACCTCATACTTGCTGCCTTTGGCGGTGGGTTTACCTGGGGCTCCGTATACCTGAAATGGGCCTATGGCGATTAGCACGCAATAAATACCGATTTTATTTGTTATATAATAAATTAGCTAATATTTTTGATTCTTTATTTTAGGGCACCTTTAGAAACATAGCATCGTCATGAGAGCAAGCGAAGGATTCAAGAACAAGGCGGATGGAAAAATAGTCCAAAAGCGTAGCAGCGCTACGGTGCGGAATGATTTTTTCAGCCAACGCGGTAATTGAATGATGCAGCTGCTCGGAATAGATGGTGTGTTTATAATGGTGGCCATTAAACCTACTAAACAATGAGCATGGATATCAAACAGATTCAAGACCTGATTAAGTTTGTTGCTAAATCGGGGGTGAATGAAGTGGCTATTGAAGAGGAGGATTTCAAGATCACCATAAAAACGAACCAAGCCCCTACTTACGTTACGGCAACCGTACCTGCATCGGCACCGGCACCGCTACCCGCAGCAACACCGGCCCCCGCCGCTACGGCGCCCGAAGCGCCGAAACCAGCTGCACCCAAGGCGGAAGACACGTCGAACTACGTGACCATCAAGTCGCCTATGATCGGCACCTTCTACCGGTCGCCATCGCCAGACAAACCGGTATTTGTAAACGTTGGCGATGACATCAGTGCCGGCAAGGTCGTCTGCATCATTGAAGCCATGAAGCTTTTCAATGAAATCGAATCGGAAGTATCGGGCAAAATCGTTAAGATTTTGGTAGATGACGCCCAACCGGTAGAGTACGACCAGCCGTTATTTTTGGTTGAACCGAAATAATTTGTGCACCGCAAACGATGAACACATACTACCGAAGATAGCTAAGCATTCATGTTCAAAAAAATACTAATAGCAAACCGGGGGGAGATTGCTTTGCGCATCATCCGCACCTGCCGTGAAATGGGCATCAAAAGCGTAGCGGTATATTCCACTGCCGATCGCGACAGCCTGCATGTACGTTTTGCCGACGAGGCTGTATGCATCGGCCCTCCGCCAAGCAAAGATTCGTACCTCAATATACCCAACATCATTTCAGCTGCAGAGCTCACCAATGCCGATGCGATCCATCCGGGCTATGGTTTTCTCTCCGAAAACGCCCGTTTTTCATCTATCTGTAACCAATACGGCATCAAATTTATAGGTGCCACGGCCGAGCAGATCGAACAGATGGGTGATAAGGCTTCTGCCAAGGAAACCATGAAGAATGCGGGCGTACCCACCATCCCCGGATCGGACGGACTGGTAAGCGATGTGAAAGAAGGCATCGCGATAGCCAATGAAATCGGCTACCCGGTTATCCTCAAGGCCACTGCGGGTGGCGGCGGCCGGGGAATGCGCATCGTCTGGAAAGACGAAGAGTTTGAGCCGGCGTGGGATTCGGCACGCCAGGAGGCCGGGGCTGCTTTCGGCAACGATGGCATCTACCTCGAGAAATTCGTGGAAGATCCCCGCCACATCGAAATCCAGGTGGTGGGCGACCAATTCGGCACCGTATGCCACCTTTCCGAGCGCGATTGCTCCATCCAACGGCGCCACCAGAAACTCATCGAAGAGGCCCCTTCTCCGTTCATTACGCCCGAGCTCCGCCGGGCCATGGGCGAGGCAGCCATCAAAGGGGCCCAGGCGGTCAACTACGAGGGTGCGGGCACGATTGAGTTCCTTGTAGACAAGCACCGCAATTTCTATTTCATGGAAATGAATACCCGTATCCAGGTGGAACACCCCGTTACGGAAGAGGTCATCAACTTCGACCTCATCAAGGAGCAAATCAAGGTGGCAGCGGGTATCCCCATCTCGGGCAATAGTTATGAGCCCACGATGCATGCTATCGAGTGCCGTATCAATGCCGAAGACCCATTCCATGGCTTCCGGCCCTCTCCCGGCAAAATCACCAACTTCCACTCGCCGGGTGGCCATGGCGTGCGGGTAGATACCCACGCCTATTCAGGCTACGTCATCCCACCCAATTACGACTCCATGATCGCCAAGCTCATCTGCGTGGCGCAAACCCGCGAGGAGGCCATCTGTACCATGGAGCGCGCACTGAGTGAGTTTATCATCGAAGGGATCAAGACAACCATCCCGCTGCACTTGCGGTTGATGCGCGACCCAAATTTCAGGGCCGGCAACTTTACTACCAAGTTTATGGAGACCTTCGATCTGAGTGAATAAATAAATGTAACATCATCCCTTCAAAAATACCATTCTTATCAAATAGAATGGTATTTTTGCTTTTCATCACCGTAAATCTTTTTTATGATGATGGAGTTAACGCAACAACCCGTGCACGTTTCATAATAACATGAGCAAATTATCCGGCAAAAAACTCGTAGAGACCATTAAACAAAAAGGCAAGAACCTCGAAGCCGAGATGTCATTCTTTGACCACCTGGAAGTATTACGCTGGCACCTGATCCGGTCGGCCATTGCCATCATGGTCTTTATGATCGTCGCATTCTCGTTTTACGATTTCATTTTCGACGACATTATCATGGGGCCAAAGAACGCCGATTTCTGGACCTATCGATTGATGTGCCGAATCGCCGACTGGGTCAATGCGCCCGATTTCTGCGTGACGGAAGTACCCGGCACCATCATCAACACACAGATGGCAGGGCAGTTTATCCTCCAGATCAATTCATCATTGATTATCGCCGTGATGCTGGGCTTTCCCTACCTCTTGTATGAGGTATGGCTGTTCATCAAACCCGCACTGACCGATATCGAGCGGAAATCGGCCAGTGGCTTCGTTCTTTACGCCAGTCTCCTGTTCATCCTAGGGATCTTATTTGGTTACTACGTGGTCGTTCCGCTGGCCATGAACTTCTTGGCCAACTACTCCATTAGCGGCGACATCGCGAACACCATCACCGTGCAGAACTACCTTTCGTTCGTAGCCACGCTCACGTTGGGATGCGGTATTATCTTTGAGCTACCCATCATCATCTTCATCCTTTCGAAGCTGGGCATCATGACGCCGCAGTTCATGCGGAAATCGCGCCAATATGCCGTGGTGGTTATTTTGATAACAGCGGCCATCATCACGCCGACTCCCGACATCATTACGATGCTGACCGTTAGCTTCCCGATGTTTTTACTCTATGAGTTGAGTATTGTCGTCGCTTCGCGGGTGTATAAGAAACGGATGAAAGCTGAGGCCGAGTTTTACAACGAGGACGAAAAACAAGCGGAAGAAAAGAAATAGTATCCATCATGACGACACCACTCACCATCGCCATTGGCGGAGACCATGCCGGTTTTACCTACAAAACCGAGTTGATAGACTTCCTGACACAGGCGGGCTACACTGTCAAGGACTTTGGCGCCCATAGCACTGATTCGGTGGATTATCCCGACTTCGCCCATCCCGTGGCAGCGGCCGTGGAATGCGGTGAATTCGACCGGGGCATACTGATATGCGGCAGCGCCAACGGTGTGGCCATCACGGCCAATAAGCACCAGGGGATTCGTGCCGCCATCTGCTGGCAGGAAGAATTGGCGGCCTTGGCGCGGCAGCACAACAATGCCAATATGGTGTGTATCCCTGCCCGATTCATCGACGTGGAACTGGCGAAAGCTATCATCAACAAGTTTCTTACCACCGATTTTGAAGGCGGCAGGCATGCCAACCGTGTGAATAAAATGTCGTGTTAATGGTTAATTGTCAATGGTTTGTTGTCTATTGTTTAGTGTCTAATGTCTCATATCTGATGTCTCACATCTCATAAAAAACACCATGAAGCAATTATTATCGTTATTCCTCATCCCAGTCTTTTACGGATGCATTATGGCCCAAGACCCGGTGCAGCTGAAATATGCCGCCGAGATCACCCCTGAAACGGCCCGGGCACACCTCTCCATCCTCGCTTCGGCCGAATTCGAAGGCCGTGGTACCGGTGAACCGGGAGGTGAAAAAGCGGCGGAATACATCGCCAACGAGTTCAAACGGCTGGGGTTGGCCGGCCCGGTAGACGGTTCGTACTTCCAGTCCGTCAAATTGACGCGCACACAGTTCAGCGTCAGCGAATTTACGATCAACGGCAAGTCATTTACCAACGGCGAGGATTTTTATTTCGTGGGCGGCGGACCTGAAACCACCGTCAACACCAAAGATATTGTCTTCATCGGCTACGGCATTAGCGAGGCGGCGTATGACGACCTGGAGGGAATCGACATCGACGGCAAAGTCGTGTTGGTGATCAGCGAGGGCGAGCCCAAAGATGCCGCGGGGAACTCATTGATTACCGGTACCGATACCCCTTCGGAATGGGTAACCTCGCGCACCAAGCGCTTGCAAAACCTCACATCGAGAAACCCAAAACT